>JAXMJU010000293.1:0-11593 GCA_034376265.1 Sulfuritalea sp. | reverse complement strand
ACAGCGTGTAGCGGTTGCTGTCGTACACGGCGCCTTCCGCCAGCGGCGTGCCGATCGAACAGAGTTCGTCGCCGGTCGAAAAGATCGCGACGCGCACCCGGCGTCGCACCGAGACTTCGCCTAGCCCCAGCGAGGCGACGATGCCGATCTCGGCCGGACGCAGCTTCCTGCCGGCCGGTATCGCCGGGCGCCCGGCCTGCAGGTCCTCGCCGGCGCGGCGCAGGTTCTGTCCCTGGCGCTGGCCCGGCGGAATGATCACCGCATCGCCCTCGACCTTCGTCACTTCCTGCACCACCACGCAGTCCACGCCTTGCGGCAGCACGGCGCCGGTCATGATCCTCACCGCCTCGCCAGCGCCAACTTTGCCTTCGAAGGCGCGCCCGGCAAAGGCGGTGCCGATGTTCGTCAGGCGGGTTTGTTCGTTCGTTGCCAGATCGCCGAAGCGCACGGCCCAGCCGTCCATGGCCGAGTTGTCGTGGGCCGGCACGTCGATCGGCGAAATGACGTCGTCGGACAGCACGCGATCCAGCGCCTGGCGCACGAAAACGCGTTCATGGCCGGTAACGGGCGCGAGCAGGCCGAGGATCAGTTCGCGGGCGCGATCGACCGGCAGGGAATTCGGGTCGTAATCGTCGGCGCAGGAAAAGGCTTGGAGGATGGAAGTCATGAGGTGGCGGCGAACAACGGAATCTTGATGAAGGCAGCCTCAGCCGCCGATGTAGGACATTTCCACCTTGCTGCCGGGCAGGACCGTGGCGGCGGTGCGGATCTCCGAATAGCGGTCGTCGCGCCGGCGCCAGACCGCGGCAATTTCGCGCCGCAGGGCCTCGTCGCCGGCACCCTGGCGCAGCATGGCGCGCAGGTCGTGGCCGGACTGGGCGAACAGACAGGTATAGAGCTGGCCCTCGGTGGACAGGCGGATGCGCGTGCAGCTGGAACAGAAGGCCTGGGTCACCGAGGAAACGACGCCGATCTCGCCGCCGCCGTCGGTGTAGCGCCAGCGCTCGGCGACTTCGCCGGGGTAGTTGGCATCGACGGCTTCGAGCGGAAATTCCGCCTTGATGCGGGCGACGACCTCGGCTGAGGGCACCACCTCATCCATGCGCCAGCCGTTGGAGCTGCCGACGTCCATGTATTCGATGAAGCGCAGGATGTGTCCGCTGTGGCGGAAATGGCGCGCCAGCGGCAGGATCTGGTCGTCGTTGGCGCCGCGCTTGAGCACGCAATTCACCTTGATCGGCGCGAGGCCGACTTCCGCCGCCGCGGCGATGCCGTCGAGCACGTCGCCGACGGCGAAATCGACGTCGTTCATGCGCTTGAACACGGCGTCGTCGATGCCGTCGAGGCTGACCGTGACCCGGTGCAGGCCGGCATCCTTGAGCGCCCGGGCCTTCTTGCGCAAGAGCGAGCCGTTGGTGGTCAGGGTGATTTCCACGGGCAACTGCGCCAGCTGCTCGATCAGGTTCTCGATGTGCCTGCGCAACAGCGGCTCACCGCCGGTGAGGCGGATCTTCTCCACGCCCTGGTCGACGAAGATGCGGGCGACGCGCATGATTTCCTCGAAGGAGAGCAGTTTGCTGCGCGGCAGGAAGGCGTAATCGTCGTCGAAGATTTCCTTCGGCATGCAATACACGCAGCGGAAATTGCAGCGGTCGGTGACCGAAATGCGCAAGTCGCGCACACGCCGCTGGCGCAGGTCGAGCAGCTCGCCTTCGGGCGGTGCGACGAGGTCGCGCCCCGGCGGCAGCGTGGTTCTGACGGTCCTGACGATGGGAATGATTCGCGCTTTCATTGAACTCGGACTATAAGCCGGGCCGGCGTTCCCGACAACACCCCGGACACCTTCATTTCATGCGCGCCTTGCCCCGATCGTTCTCAAGCTCCATCAAGGATGCGGCCCTGTCGCGGCCTCATGGCTTGGCCGGGGGGCGTCGCAGCAACAGCGAAGGGTTTTCCTTGACCTTTTCCGTCAGGCTGCCGACGCTGGTCACGACTTTCTTGACCTGGTCCTCGATGGCGGCGAATTTTTTGACCAGCTTCGGCAGTTCGTCGAGCATGGCATTGAGGCCGGTTTTTTCCGAGGGAATCTCGGGCATGGTGTTCTCCGGCGTAACCGCCAGCAGGGTCTTTGCCGCCGGGTCGCCGCCGTTCAGCTCGATGAAGACCACGCCGGTGATGCCTTTCAGCGTGAGGCTGGCGCGGGTGTCGGTCTTGACCGGCGTGTCTTTGCGCAAGCGCACATCGACGCGGACCAGCCGCGAATTCTCGGGATCGATGCCCATGGCCTTCACCGTGCCGACATCGACGCCACGGAATTTCACCGTATCGCCTGCGGTGAGCCCGCTCACCGAGTCGGAAAAACGGATGCGGTAGATCACATCGTCATGGCGGCCGCTGCTGCCCAGCCACACCGCGAACAATGCCGCGGCAATCGAGAAGACGATGATGAACAGCCCCTCGAAGAAGTAGTGTTTGTCAGTTTCCATGGTTTGGTTTCCTTGCATGCATTGCGCCTTCCGCGCGAGGTCCGTGGAAAAAATCGCGTATCCACGGATGGTCGGATTTCATCAACTGGTCGGCCGTGTCGACCGTAACCGTCTTGTCGACCAGCACGGCAATGCGGCCGCAGACGTTCAACAGCGTGGTGAGGTCGTGGGTGACGATGACCACGGTAATGCCCAGGATCTGGTTGAGCTGCAGGATCAGCGCATCGATGCCGCTGGCGGCGATCGGGTCGAGGTCCGAGGTCGGTTCGTCGAGAAAAAGGATACGCGGATCGAGCGCCAGCGCCCGCGCCAGGGCGGCACGCTTGACCATGCCGCCCGACAGCGCCGAGGGATACTTGATGCCGCTGTCCGCCGGCAAGCCGGTGAGCGCCAGTTTCATGGCGGCGATCTGTTCCTGCTGCGCGGCCGGCAGCAGCGTGTGCTCGCGCAGCGGCAGCATGATGTTCTGCGCCACCGAGAGCGAAGAAAACAATGCGCCCTGCTGGAACAGCACGCCGATCAGCGCGGCCCGCTCGGCGGCGGCGATCGACTGCACCGGCTGGCCCTTGAGCAGCACCTCGCCGGCATCCGGCCGGTGCAGGCCGGTGAGGGTTTTCAGCAGCACCGATTTGCCCGAGCCCGAACCGCCGGCGATGCCGATGATTTCACCGGGCATGACATCGAGGCTGAGCTTGTCGTGCACCAGCTGCTTGCCGAAGCGATTGACGATGCCGCGTGCGGCAAGGATCGGCTCGGCATGGGTTCGGGTGTTCATAGCCCGAGCTTCTCGAACAGGATCGAGAAGAATGCGTCGAGCACGATGACCAGGAAAATCGATTTCACCACGGCGCGTGTGGTCTCCCGTCCGACGCTCGCCGCCGAGCCGGTGACGCGCAACCCGTGCATGCAGCCGATGACGGCAATAAAAAAGGCGAATACCGGCGCCTTGATCAGGCCGACGAACAGATCCTGGCCGTCGACCACCTGCGGCAGGCGTGCCAGGTATTGGGTCGGCGATACGTCGAGCAGGGCCTGCGCAATCGCCGCGCCGCCGACCAGGCCCATGATGTCGGCAAAAAACGTGAGCAGCGGCAGGGTGATCACCAGCGCGATCACGCGCGGCACCACCAGCACCTGCATCGGTTCGATGCCCATCACCTTCAGCGCATCGACTTCCTCGCGCGTCTCCATGACGCCGATTTCGGCGGTGAAGGCGGAGCCCGAGCGGCCGGCGACCATGATGGCGGTGATCAGCACGCCCATTTCGCGCAACACGGATACGGCCACCAGGTTGATGGTGTAGTCCTCGCCGCCGAAAGGACGCAACTGCGCCACGCCCTGGTAGCCGATCACGATCGCGATCATGATCGCCATCAGACCGATGATGGGCAGCGCATGGATGCCGGTTTCCGTGATGTGGCGCGAAATCGACGCCGGGCGCAGGCAGGCGGGATGCAGCAGCGCGCTGACGGTCCAGCTCGCGGCACGCCCGACAAAGCGGATGATTTCGATCACCTCGTGGCGGACATCGTGCGCGCCCTTGCCGAGCTGGACGACAAGCTGGCGCCAGCGCGGGGTGATTTTGATTTTCGGTAGCGGCTTGAGCTCCAGCCCGTAGATCAGATCGAGCAGCGCGCGGTGTTCGGCGCTGACCCCGACGAGTCCCACGCCCTTGTCGCGCAGACCGCAAAGGAACAAGGCGCCAGGCGTATCCAGGCTGTCGAGCCGGGCGACGTCGAGCTGGCGCGATGGCCCCGGCTTCGACCACCCTTTCAGCGAGTTTTCGGCGTCGACCAGCGTCGATATTTCAAGCGCACCTGCCAGCGCGCGCTGATCTCCCTCGCCGCTGACGACAAGCGCGGGCTGGGACGGGCTGGCGGAAGCGTGCTGCGCGTTGGCAGGCATACAGGTCACGGTGTGTGCGCCGCCCCATGAGCCTGGAGCGAGCCGCATGATTCAAACTCGATAGGCCACCGCGCGGGCGCGGAGCTATCGCATGACGCTGTAGCGTAGTGGAAACGCCTGCCACGCTCGGTGCGCTAGCGAACATGCGCCGGCCGGCGATGCGCCGCCGTCGCGGACGCTAGTTTTCCGCCATTACCGCGTCGTGGCCGCCCGTATAGCGCACCTGTTGCCGCGGCCGGGCCGGCTGCGTCAGGTGATCGAGCGGCAGCACATGGGTCTGCTTGACCTTCTGCAAGGCGATATTGGTCTTGACGTGGGCGACGCCGGGCAGGCGCAGCACGCGCTTCATCATGAGTTCGGAGAAGGCCGGCAGGTCCGGCGCGACGATGCGCAGCAGGTAGTCGGCATCGCCGCTGACCGAATAGCAGTCGAGCACTTCGGGCAAGGCCGCGACCGCCTGCTCGAAGGCATCCGACTGCGTCTTGCCGTGGCGCTCCAGCACCACATGGGCGAAGGCGGTGACGCCCAGCCCCAGCGTCGCCGGGTCGAGCAGGGCGGCATGGCCGGCGATGATGCCGGCATCGGTCAGGCGCTGCAGGCGGCGGCTGATCTGCGAGGCCGAGAGATGCACCGTCTCGCCCAGCGCGGCATTGGTGGCATTGCCCCGGCGCTGCAGGGCGTCGAGCAGGGCGAGGTCGTAGCGGTCTATGGTGATTGTCGGCATGATATTCAGTATCGGCGCACAAAACGTGCATGTTACTGGCAAAACACTGAGAATTAAGAACGCTTGTTGCGCAGGATTCGCGCGAAAATGTTCATCTCTCTCCCGCATCGGACTTCCGTTCATGAATCTCGTCGAATCCCTGCTCCACGCCCTCAAGGATCATGGCGCCCGCCAGATCTTCGGCATCCCCGGCGATTTCGCCCTGCCGTATTTCCGCATCATCGAGCAGTCGCAGATCCTGCCGCTCTACACGCTCTCGCACGAACCCGGCGTCGGTTTCGCCGCCGATGCCGCGGCGCGCGCCCACCTCGGTCTCGGCGTTGCCGCCGTGACCTACGGCGCCGGCGCGCTCAACATGGTCAATGCGGTGGCCGCCGCCTATGCCGAGAAGTCGCCGCTGGTGGTGCTCTCCGGCGGGCCGGGCAAGGGCGAGTCGCGCTCCGGCCTCTTGCTGCACCACCAGGCCAAGACCCTGGATTCGCAATTCCAGATGTACCGCGAAATCACCTGCGACCAGGTCAGGCTCGACGATGCGGCACGCGCGCCGGCCGACATCGCACGCGTGCTGGGCAATGCCCTGCGCAATTCGGAGCCGGTGTATATCGAGATTCCCCGCGACATGGTGGCGGTGCCTTGCGCGCCGGTAATCCGCGAGAGCGCGCCGCCGATCGACGGCGAGGCGCTGGCGGCCTGCGTCGAAGAAATCCTGGCGCGCCTGGCGCAGGCGCAGTCGCCGGTGCTGATGGCCGGCGTCGAGGTGCGCCGCTTCGGGCTGGAGGACAAGGTCGCGCTGCTGGCACGGCGCCTGGGCCTGCCGGTGGTGACCAGCTTCATGGGCCGCGGCCTGCTCGCCGACCAGAACGCGCCGCTGGTCGGCACCTACATGGGCGTCGCCGGGCTGCCTGCGGTGACGCAGTTGGTCGAAGGCTCCGACGGCCTGTTCCTGCTCGGCGAAATCATCTGCGACACCAATTTTGCGGTGTCCGAAACCCGCATCGACATGCGCAAGACCATCCAGGCGCTCGACGGCCGCGTCACCCTCGGCTATCACACCTATCCCAATCTTCCGCTGGCGGCCCTGGTCGACGGCCTGCTGGAACAGGTCGCGGTCGAGGAAAAGCCGTTCGCGGTGCAGGGCCAGGTGTTTCCGCGCGGCATGCCGGCCGATGCCGCGAGCATCGCGCCGACCGACATCGCCACGGCGGTGAACGACCTCATGGCGGCGCACGGCAAGATGCCCATAGCATCGGACATGGGCGACTGCCTGTTCACCGCGATGGAAATCGAACACACGGCGCTGGTCGCGCCCGGCTATTACGCCACCATGGGCTACGGCGTGCCGGCCGGCCTCGGCCTGCAGGCGGCGACCGGGCAGCGGCCGCTGATCCTGGTCGGCGACGGCGCCTTCCAGATGACTGGCTGGGAACTCGGCAACTGCCGGCGCTACGGCTGGGACCCGATCGTGCTGCTGTTCAACAATGCCAGTTGGGAAATGCTGCGCACCTTCCAGCCCGAATCCTCCTTCAACGACCTCGGCCACTGGGGCTTTGCCGAAATGGCGGCGGGCCTGGGCGGCGACGGCGTCCGCGTCGGCACCCGCGCCGAACTCAAGGCCGCGCTGGACCAGGCGGTGGCGACGCGCGGACGCTTCCAGTTGATCGAGGTGACGATCCCGCGCGGCGTGCTGTCGGATACGCTGCAACGCTTCGTGGCTGGCGTGAAGCGCCTCAACGCCGTGAAATAAATCTTCCTTCCCTTCAGTGGGGGCCGGATGTCGCGCGCCCTCCCTCCCCTTCAAGGGGAGGGCCGGGGAGGGGATGGGGATTGGGAAGGCCGGGGAGGGCCGGGGAGGGGATGGGTTCGCACACCCCCACAAGCAATTTCCCAACACGCCCCCCCCACGAACGGAAAACGCACCATCGGCGCGCTGATCGCCCGATCTCCATCCCTGATCAAGAATAAGTTAATCTTGTCAAGTGAAATTCAAAGCCGTTCACCTTCGTCGATTGTTGCTGGGCTGCGCCGCACTGCTGGCGGCGGCGACGGTGCGCGCCGCCGATCGCGCCGACATCGAGGCGCCGCGCGTCACGGCGACGCTGGAGCAGGGACTGGCGGTCGAAGCGGGGAGCGGGCTGCAACGCAATCCGCGCCTGGCGATCAAGCTCTACTGCGAAGCCGGCATCATGGGCAGTTCCGAAGGCTATTACCGCCTCGGGCGGGTACTCGCCCGCGGGCCGGCCTACCTGCGCAATCCGCCGTTGGCCAACGCCTATTTCGCGCTGGCCGCGCGGCTCGGACATCACGCTGCCTTCGAGCAGTTCGACAGGTCGGTCGTCAGTGCGCCGTTGGTGGACGACTGCCGTACGATCGATGTCGGCCCCGACACCGAATCCTTCGACCTCGACGGCTACCTGTCGGGCCTGTCGCCGGCCAAGCGCAAGGTCGCCGCCCTGATCCGCCGCCACGCCGAGCACTACGGCATCGACGTGCGCATCGCGCTGGCGGTGGCGATGGCCGAATCGAACCTCGACGCGCTGGCCGTCTCGCCCAAGAACGCCCAGGGCGTGATGCAACTGATACCGGGCACGCAGGAACGCTTCGGCGTCACCCGGCCCTTCGATCCCGAGTCGAACATCAAGGGCGGCCTGGCCTACCTGCGCTGGCTCAAGGCGCGCTACGCCGGCGACTGGGAACTAGTCGCCGCCGCCTACAACGCCGGCGAAGGCGCCGTCGACCGCCACGACGGCATCCCGCCCTACCGCGAAACCCAGGGCTACGTGCGGCGGGTGCTGTTCTTCGCCGGGTTCGCGGCAGGGGACAGGATTTAGGCGGGGCGGACGGGACACGCGCTGGAACACGGTCTCATCAATCGCGTGGTGCCCGAAACCCGCAACGCGTCCGGCTACGCCACGATGAAACCTCGCATCCCGAATCAGGCCATGGCACTGCTTGCGCATTGGCTTCGGCTGGTTCCATTGGTCCTGGAGCGGTCGGCCAGGCTCGGCGACCCTGTGATATCAGTAACGTATAATCAATTTCATGCAAACCGCTTCAGGCGCGCGATGACCTAAACGCCGGCGCCGCAGTGGTGTCCAGCCCGAGCAAGCAAGGAGAACCCGCATGAACGCAGTTGTCATCGAACATGTGCCGGTCACGGAACTGCCCGCCGCGTGGCAGGCAAAGCTGCATGCAGCGTCCGCCACCAGGGTAACGGTCCGGATCGAAGAGGAAGCCGAGCTGCCCGCGCCCCTCGTCTCGGACAATCCGCTATTTGGTCTTTGGCGGGATCGGGATGACATGCAGGATGTGGATTCCTACATACGCGTGCTGCGTAGCCCGCGCTACCTGCCCGACGGCTCGCGCAACGAGGGCTGAGCATGCTGATCGACACGGACGTTCTGATCTGGATGACGCGTGGCCATGCCGGTGCCGCGGTCCGTTTGCAGGGCTTGCTGCCTTGGCGCATTTCGGCCGTGACCTACATGGAACTGGCGCAGGGCTGTCGCAATCGGCAGGAGTTGGAACAGGTAAAGGCAGGGCTGGCGCTGTGCCACACCGAGATTCTGCCGATCACCAACGGCATCTCGACGCTCGCCATGGATTTGATCGACCGCTACGCACTTTCACACGGGTTGCGGATGGGCGATGCGTTGATCGCCGCCACTGCACAAGAGCATGGATTGACGGTGCTGAGCGCCAACGTGAAGCATTTCGGCGCGGTGGAGAGTCTGGCTCTTGAGGCATTCACTCCGTAACGTAGGCGGCAGAGGACTTTCGGGTCGGCTAAGTCGAGCGCGGCCCCTTTAGTCTCAGCAATCATTTTTTGGACTACACCCGCGAACACCAATGTACTGGGGACTAATCGATGGCGAGATATGCGTTTTGGAATAACAAGGGAGGGGTAGGCAAGAGCTTTCTCACATTCTCGCTTGCATGCGAGTACGCCCTTGTTCATCCCGACGAGGACGTGTTGGTAATAGACATGTGCCCACAAGCCAACCTCACCGAGATGCTTCTCGGTGGAATGACTATGGCGAATGCCGCCCTTGAAGGCCTTTATTCTGAGCGCCCACGACGGTCGGTAGGCGGGTACTTTGAATCCCGCCTAACCTCTCCGTTTATTCCGCTTCAATCCATTCAGGAATTCGTGGTTCGGCCGCATACCATTAACAACAAAGTGCCTCCAAATGTGGCCCTCATTGCTGGTGATAACTTACTAGAACTCCTCTCCGAGGCTTTGCGTCAATCGTCGCAGATGTCCTTACCAAATGATGCTTGGCCCAAGGTCATGCGGTGGCTTTCGGATCTGGTTAAGACATTTGGCGAAACAAGTACAGCAAGAGATGTAACCACCTTTGTGGACTGCAATCCGAGTTTTTCGATCTATACGCAGATCGCACTGTGCTCGTCGGAATTCCTGCTTGTGCCCTTTACTGCGGACGACAGTTCTCGACGCGGTATAGAGAACGTATTCGCCCTTCTTTATGGCATTGCCTCTAGCGAATTGCAGGGCTATGCGCGGTTAAGTTTCTCCAATCGCGCCATGCAGGAAAAGCTTGATCTTCCAAAATTGCATACGTTCGTGAGCAATCGAGCCACCATGTATAGAGGAAAGCCCAGTTCCGCGTTTCAAGCAAAGAGTGCGCCGATTCGAGCAGTTATTGAACGTTCAATGAGTCTCGGAAAACGGCACTTTACAAGCCACGCTACTCTAGATCAGCTATTCGCCGAAATGCCGGATTATCACTCCGTAGCTGTTGTCGCTTCGTCCGAAGGGTGCCCGCTTTCGCGACTAAGGTCAGGTCACCATGAAATTGACGGTGATGTAGTCCAAGTGAATCAGATCGCCATCGAGAAGTACACCAAAGCCATAGCTCGCCTTGTACAGAGAATCTAATGGGATCGGCCGCTCTCGCAAAATTCTCTGGCTCGCTTGCGGGTGCCAGAGTCCTTGCAAGCTACAGCGGCATCGCTAGCGCGGTTAGCCCCAACCAGAACTTTACTGACCAATGCCTGCTAAGTGCGGCTGTTGCGCAGGCCGTTGGGTGTTGGGAAGGGTATCTTGAAAACGTCCTTCGAGAGTTTGTGTCCAAGACCCGACTTCAAACCCATCGTAGGGCTTGGACCCTCATCGTGCAATTCGAGTCTCTCGTTGATAAGCTCGCGGCTGAACTGAACACGCCGAATTGGGACAAGTCGCGCGAACTTATTTTAAATGTTACCGGCATGGACCCATTTCCGTCTTGGATCTGGACGCCAAGATTCGCAAATCAAACCGATACAAAAGCATTTTTCGACGGAATATTGAAGGTGCGCCATTCTTTTGCGCATGGATTTTTGGTGCCGAATGATGTTCCCGGACTGGCCGTGCCTGGAACGATGGACTTGGCATATACGACTAGTGCCATCTCGTGCATTCAGTTCTTTGCTGAAAAAACTGACGACCTATTGGAATACGAACTGACTCATCGCCATGCCTGTGCGACCGGATGGAACTAGGCCATTGGCACTATCGAGTGATATCAGAGAGATTTGGGGTTTGGGGTCAGCTTGATTTGCCTATTTGAAAGCTCGAATTGCCGTGTCGCAGCGCCTACTTTTGACGCTGATAGCGGGTCAGATTCGGGTTTGGATTTTGTAACGCTGGACATTCCAGGACAGTTGGCGTTGGCGGCACCGTGATTCCAGTTGTCTTGGACATCAATTCGAAGCTGACCAAGAATCGCGGCGGAAAATAGATGGGGTTACTTAATTCGTTCAGAGGATGGCTTGGCGAAGCGGCGGGATCGCTGGCGCAGAGGATGCGGCTTGACGCCTCGACCTACCATGCGCTGACCCGACTTTGACACTTTCGAGGCACATTTTTCACCCACCCCCAGTAACGGCGCGGGTTTTCGGGCGCCAAGTCGCAAAAAGCCTAGATACATGGATTGTTGATTTTCGCCGCTGAAGGCCGCTACGATAGGGCCCATGTACCTACGCGAGAGCAAACAACGGCGGGCCGATGGCAAGGTCGTGACCTACCTGCAACTGGCGGAGAACGTCTGGGATGCCGCCAAGGGACGGTCGCAAGCCAGCATCGTGCATAACTGCGGGCGCGCCGACGATCCCGACGTCATCGAGCGTCTGCGCCGGCTGGCCAAGAGCATCCTGCGCCGCTGCTCGCCGGAAGAGATCGTCGGCGCCGGCGGCGACTGGCGCCTGATCTGTGCCTGGCCCTACGGCGATCTCTATGTCCTCGAAGCCATCTGGAGGCAACTCGGCATCAACGCCATCGTGCGACAGCAAGCCGGCGCGCGGCATCTCGGCTTCGATGTCGAGCGCACCCTGTTTGCCTTGGTCGCCAACCGCGCCTGCGCCCCGGCCTCGAAACTCTACTGCCATGAACAGTGGCTCAAGGAAGACGCGCATATCGACGGGACGCAGGGCCTGAAGCTGCACCAGCTTTACCGCGCCATGGACTTCCTGGAGGCGAACA
>JAXMJU010000292.1:0-7994 GCA_034376265.1 Sulfuritalea sp. | reverse complement strand
ATCGAAGACATCGCTCGCAAGGATCAGGTGCTCGCGGTCAAGTCGGCGAACATGGTCTTCAATGAATTCCGCGAACACGGAGCGAAGATCCTCGATCGATGGGGTGTCGATCTGTTCGACGCCATCCCGCTCGACGATCTTGTGCTTCCTGCGTTCGTCGAGCATCAGCGAAACCGAATGCTTGCCGCTCACGACAAGCTGGTCGCCGGTGCGCCAGCGCCAACTCTTGGCCCGTAGTCGCCCACCGCCGCCGATGATGGGCGGGCGATCGGCAGCCCCGCCGCGGGCCTGACGCCCAAATTTATTGCCGCCCGCCGCACTTGCGCTGTCTATACTTGCCGCCATGATCACCGTCCACCATCTTGAAACCTCGCGTTCGCAGCGCGTGCTGTGGCTGCTGGAAGAACTCGGCCTGCCTTACGAGATCAAGCGCTACAAGAGGAACCCGGTGACGCGGCTGGCGCCACCGGAGCTGCGCGCGGTGCATCCGCTGGGCAAGTCGCCAGTGATCACCGATGGCGAGCTGACGATTGCCGAGTCGGGCGCGATCCTCGAATACCTGGTCGAGCGCTATGGCGACCAGGGCCGGGGCGACGTGGCCCATCTGCAGCCGCCTGCCGGGACGCCGGAGCACCGGCAGTGCCGCTTCTGGATGCATTACGCCGAAGGCTCGCTGATGAACTGGCTGGTGATGAAGCTGGTGTTCCTCAGCATCCCGAAGCAGCCGATGCCCTTCTTCGTGAGGCCGATCGCGCGCAAGCTCTGCGCCCAGGTGCTGGCGAAGCTGGTCGATCCGAATGTGTCCACAGCGATGAAGTTCATCGAGGAGCATCTGGCGACGCAGGCGTGGTTTGCCGGTGAGCAGATCACGGTGGCGGATTTCCAGATGAGCTTTGCGGTCGAGGCCGCGCTGTCGCGCGCCGGCAACGGCCGCTTCCCGCATTTGCAGGCCTACAAGGCCAGGATGGAAGCCCGGCCCGCGTATCAGCGCGCGATCGCCAAGGGCGGTCCGGTCGTCATGGCGGCCTGATCCGCCGGCAATCCCGTCGGCCGCTGGCGGCCGGCACCTGTTTCGTTTCAGACAAAGGTCATTGCATGCAACCTATCCACGATGTGGACGTACTCCTCCTGATGGCGACGGCGCTCGCGGCGAAGCGGCGGCCGGCAGAACTGGTGGAAATCATGGCTGCGGCGCACCTGATCCACGGCGCCATCCCGCTCGACGTGGATCTCGCCGCGGCATTTCTGCGCCTGTCCACCCAGGGCCTGATGGCCGAGGAGGCGGGCGGCTACGCGCTGACGCCGGACGCGGCGGCTTTCATGGCCGGCGTGCGCCACAAGCGCAAGGCCGAGCCGGAACAACGCCTGCTCGCGATCAGGCTGGCGCTGGCCGACTACACGCCCAGGGGCGGCGGCGCGGCCATCGCGCTGCCGACGGCACAGATCGGCGCCGCGATCCAGGCGCACCGGGCTTTCCTCAAAAGCCCGGGCAGGAACATGCTGGTGCCGAAGCCGAAACCCGCGCCGGACAAGGCCAAGCGCCCCGGCCAGTGGCGCAAGCTCGACGGCGGGCGCGGCGCCAAACGTTAGCTGGTAGCGGCGGTGGCGGCCGACCACAGCGGGCGGCCGGTCGCGTCGAGGTGGCAGAGGTAGGCGCGCAGATCGAATTCGAGCTGGTGGTAGTCGGGTTCCATGTGCCGGCACAACTGGTAGAAAGCCTTGTCGTGTTCGCCGTGCCGCAGGTGGGCCAGCTCATGCACCACGATCATCCGCAGCAATGCTATAGGCATGGCGCGGAACACGGCGGCGATGCGGATTTCGCGCTTGGCCTTGAGCTTCTGGCCCTGTACGCGCGAGATGCGGGTGTGCGTGCCGAGCGCGTTGCGGATCACATGCAGCTTGCTGTCGTAGGCGACCTTGCTCAGTTGCCCGGCATTGCGCAGATACTCGTCCTTGATCCCCTGCACGTAGTCGTGCAGCGCGCTGTCGCTGCGCACCGTATGCGGCAGCGGGTACTTGCGCAGCAGCCGGTCGGCCAGCAGATCCTGTTCGATCAGGGTCCGCACTTGCCCGGCCAGTTCTGCGGAATAGCCGGCAAGGTAGTCCGGCGCGGGTTTCGGGCGCATGGCGTTGGCGGGTGCAGAGGATGGCGGGAGTGGCGCGATTGTACCGGCCACGGGATGCCTACCGCAGCCACCCTGGCCGGCGCGGGCGCCCGGCACCACCCGGGAATTGACATTTCAAGCCTCATTGCGCAGACTGAAACAACTGTTTGAAACTGTTGTTCGTCAAAGGCATGGCCGCTTATGGAACCCGATACCCGCTCCCGCATTCTCGACGCCGCCGAAAAGCTGTTGGTGCAGCATGGCCTCGATGCGACCACGCTGCGCATGATCACGACCGAGGCGCAGGCCAACCTGGCCGCGGTGAATTACCACTTCGGCTCCAAGGAGGCGCTGATCGAGGCGGTGTTCCGCCGCCGCCTGACCTGGCTCAACGAGCAACGCATCGCCGCGCTGGATGCCTTCGAAGCCGAGGCCCAGGGCGCGCCGCTGAAGCCGCGGCAGATCGTCGAGGCATTTTTCGGCGTGGCGATCCGCATGGCGGCCGACAAGGGCGGCGGCCAGAGCTTCATGCGTCTGCTCGGGCGCACCTACACCGAACCCTCGGATTTCGTGCGCAGCTTTCTCGCCGCGGAATACGCCGAGGTCATCGCGCGCTTCAAGGCGGCCTTCTTCAAGGCGCTGCCCGACGTGCCGCAGGAGGAATTCCTCTGGCGCTTCCATTTCATGATGGGCGCGCTGTCCTATGCCATTTCGGGCGCCGATGCGCTGCGCCTGCTGGGGCCGATCGACGAGCCCGACCCCGACGCGTTGTATGCGCGCCTGATGAGCTTCCTGATCGGCGGCCTGCGCGCACCGCTGCCGGCGCTGGTGCCGGCAAGCCAGGCCAAAGCCGCGAAGAAACCGCGCGGCAAGCGGGCGGCCTGAGCATGGCCGGCTTCGCCAGGCGGGTCGACACCGTTTAGCGCCATGCGCCCGCCGATCCGCCTGGAATACCGCGCCAAGCCGTCTGTCTTCGGCTTCATGGCCAACGTCTGGCGCCCCTCGCCGGGGTTTGCCGGCGACGGGCGGCTGCCCGACATCCAGGCGCACTGGAGCGGCCATCGCTCCTCGCCGCGGGAACTCGAGGATTTCTTCAGGTTGTCCGGCAGGCCGCCGGGCGCGGGCCTGTCGATTCTCTATCCGCACACAGTCAGCTTTCCGATGCTGATGGCGGTGTTGAGCCATCCGGCGTTTCCGCTGCCGATCTGGAAGGTGCTGCAGGTGCGCAACCGCCTGATCCAGCACCAGCCGATCGCGCCCGACGCGGTGCTGGACTTCAGCGTGCGCACCGGCGCACGGCGGGTGCTGGCAAAGGGCGTCGAAATGGATCTGCTGGTCGCGGCGCAATGCGGCGGCCGCACCGTATGGGAGGCCGTGGATACCTTCTATGCGCGCGGCCGCTACGGCGCCGCAACGCAGGGCCAGGCCGCCGCGAGCCCGGCGGTGGCGGGGATGGCGGCGGCCGAGTGGCGCATGCCGCGGCACGGGCGCTGGCGTTACGGCCTGCTCTCGGGCGATCTCAATCCGCTGCACATGAGCAATGGGTATGCGCGCCGTTTCGGCTACACCGGGGCCTTCGCCCATCCGCAGCGGGCCATCGGCCAGTGCCTCGGCCATCTCGGCGCCGCGCACCATGCGCCGATGCAGCTCGACACCTGGATCAAGGGCCCGGTCTTCTACGGCGCGCGGCTCGCCCTGCGCAGCGAGCCGCGCGCGGCCGAGCAGCTTTTCGCGCTCCACGTCGATGGCGATGCGCGGCCGGCCATCGTCGGCCGCTTCGTCATTCCGAATGAAGCCACCACCAGGGAAACTGCGGCATGAGCAAGTTCAAGCACTGGCGTCTCGAGCGCGACACCGACGGAATCGCCTGGGCCGTTCTCGACACCGCGGATTCCTCGACCAACACCCTGGGCGCCGCAGTCATGACCGAGCTGGGCCTGATCCTCGATGATTGTGCGCAACATCCGCCGCGGGGCCTGATCTTCAAGTCGGCCAAGGATGCCGGCTTCATCGCCGGTGCCAACATCGAGGAGTTCGTTGCCTCCGACACGCCGGAGAAGGCGCGCGCCTTGATCCGGCGCGGCTGGGATACCTACAACCGGCTCGCCGCCGTCAGCTACCCGACGCTGGCGCTGGTGCGCGGCCATTGCATGGGCGGCGGTACCGAGCTGGCGCTGGCCTGCCGCTATCGCATCGCGGTCGATGACCCGGGCACCAGGTTCGCGCTGCCCGAAGTCATGCTCGGCATCGTTCCCGGCTGGGGCGGCATGCTGCGCCTGCCGCAGCTGGTCGGTCCGGCAGCGGCGCTGGACATGATGCTGACCGGCAAACAAATCGACGCCAAACGCGCGAAGAAAATGGGCCTGGCCGACGAGTGCGTGCCGCCGCAGGCCATGGACAACGCCGCACGCATGCTGGTGCTGTCGGCTCGGCCGCCGCGCCGCTTGCCCATGATGCAGCGGCTGCTGAACGGGCCTCTGAAAGCCTTGGTCGCCCACGGCGCCCGTAAGCAGTTGGCGCGGCGCGCGCGCCCGGAGCATTACCCGGCGCCCTACGCGATCATCGACCAGTGGCAGCACTACGGCGGCAACACGCTGGCGGTGCCGGCCGAGCGGCCGACCTCGCTCGACGCACTGGTGAGCCACCCGACCACGCGCAACCTGATCCGCGTCTTCTTCCTGCAGGACCGGCTCAAGGGCTTCGGCAAAGGCGTGGAGAATTTCGCGCCGCGCCACGTGCATGTGGTCGGCGCCGGCGTCATGGGCGGCGACATCGCGGCCTGGTGCGTGCTGCGCGGCATGACGGTGACGCTGCAGGATCTGACGGTGGAACGCATCACGTCAGCCGTCGACCGTGCCGCAAAGTTTCTCGAAAAGAAACTGCGCGACCCGAAGCTGGCGCGCATCGCGCTCGACCGCCTGATCGCCGACCCCGGGGGCGACGGCGTGCGCCAGGCCGATGTCATCATCGAGGCGATCTTCGAGCAGCTCGAAGCCAAGCAGACGCTGTTCGCCGACATCGAGGCGCACGCCAGACCGGAGGCGCTGCTCGCCACCAACACCTCCTCGCTCAAGCTGGCCGAGATCGCGGCGAACTTCACGAATCCCGCGCGCCTGGTCGGCATCCATTTCTTCAATCCGGTGGCAAAGATGCCGCTGGTCGAGGTCGTCGCCGGCGAGCGCACCGCGCCCGAGATTGCGCAGCGCGCCGCGGCCTTCGTGCGCCGGATCGACAAGCTGCCGCTGCCGGTGCGGGACGCGCCGGGCTTCCTGGTCAATGCCGTGCTGGCACCCTATATGCACGAGGCGATGCGTTGCGTCGATGAAGGCATCGCGGCCGAAACCATCGACGCGGCGATGATCGCCTTCGGCATGCCGATGGGACCGATCGAGCTGGCCGACACCGTGGGCCTCGACATCGTCGTGGCCGCCGGCCGGCAACTGGTCGGCGCGGCCGCTGCGCCGCAAAGACTGGTCGAGCTGGTGAGCGGCGGACACCTGGGCAGAAAGTCGGGCAAGGGTTTCTACACCTGGGCCGATGGCAAGCCGCAGAGAGTTGGCGCTGGCAGTACGGCGAATCCGGCGCTGGCGCAGCGCCTGCTGCAACCCCTGCTCGCCGCGACGCAGCGCCTGGTTCGCGAGGGCGTCGTGGCGGATGCGGATCTCGCCGACGCCGGCGTGATCTTCGGCACCGGCTTCGCGCCGTATACTGGCGGTCCGATGAACTACCTTACGAGCGGAGAACACTGATGCCTCACGAGGGCGTACTGATACCGGGCCGCGAGCCCGTGCTGCGCGTGATGCCGATGCCGGCCGACATGAACGGCAACGGCGACATCTTCGGCGGCTGGGTCATGGCGCAATGCGACGTCGCCGCCGCGATTCCGGCGATGCGTCGCGCGCGCGGGCGCATCGCCACGGTGGCGGTCAATTCCTTCCTGTTCAAGCAGCCGATCTCGGTCGGCGACATCGTCAGCTTCTACGCCGAGATCGTGCGCGTCGGCAGGACCTCGATCACCGTGGATGTGCAGGTCTTCGCCGAGCGCCATCCGGCCAATCCGGTGGTGGTCAAGGTGACCGAGGCGCAATTCACCTACGTCGCCATCGACGACGACGGCAGCAAGCGCGCCGTGCCGCCGGCATAGCGGCTTGATCCGGCGCGGATCGCCGTTGCGAGGCAGAAGAATGGAATTCGCCGCTCGCACCATTGAGGCGCTGGCGCGCGTCAGGCGCTGGGTGCAAAGCCCCGTGCGCGCGGTGCTGCTGCTGGGAACCCTGGCCCTCGGCATGGTCCTGATATCGACCGAGATCTACCTGGTGGGCCTGCGCGACAGCGAACTGAGGCATGCCGCCGAGGAGGCCGGCAGCATGAGCCGGGTCATCGGCGACCAGACCGCACGCGCACTGCAAGGCGTGCATCTGGTCATCGGCGCTGTAGTCGACCGGGTCAGCCAGCTGGAGCAACGCCGGATTCCCCTCGGCGACGAACTGATCCACATCACGCTGAGGTCGCGCATCGAGGGCATGCCGCATATCGGCGCCCTGTTCGTGGTCGATGAGCACGGCACGGTGGTCAATGCCTCGGCGGATTTTCCGATACCCCAGGTGCGGGTGGCCGACCGCGACTATTTCCAGTTTCACCGCACCAGCCCGGGGGGCGAAGTATTCATCGGTCCGCCGCTGGTGAACCGGATGGGCGGCGAATGGACGGTGCACATGAGCCACCGCATCAACCGGCCTGACGGCACCTTTGCCGGCGTCGTGGTCGCGGCATTGAATCTCGATTACTTCGAGCAACTGCACAATCTGAATCTCGAATACATCAGTCCGATTGCGCTGTACCTGAACGACGGACGCCTGCTGACGCGGACGCCGCGGGACGAGGCGATGATCGGCCGCGCTTTCACACTGCCGCCGCGCAGTGCGGGCATGGGCGGATCGCCGCTGGTCAAGCGCAGCGGCGGGGTTGCGCCGGGCGTGGCGATCTATCGCGACATCACCGGGTTTCCGCTGACCCTGGCGGTTTCGGCGCTGGATGCCGCGGCGCTCACCGCCTGGCGGAAGAATGCGGTCACGCTGCGGCTCGGCGCCGGCGCCATGGCGGCTTTCATCGCCCTGATCACGCTGCTGCTGGTGCGCGAACTGAAGCGGGAGCAGGCCCTCGCCGAGAATCTTGCACAGACCGGCAAGACGCTGCAGGCGATGATCGATACGGCACTGGATGCGATTGTCTCGGTCGACATGGCGCAGCACATCGTGCTGTTCAACCCAGCGGCGGAAAAGATGTTTGGCTGCAGCGCGGCCGACGCGATCGGTGCGCCGCTGTCGCGCTTTCTGCCCGAGCGCTACCGCGACGCGCATGCCAGGCATATCGCCGGGTTCCGCGACGGCAGCGCCGCGGCGCGGGCGATGGGCAACGAAGTGGTCGGCCTGCGCGCCGATGGCGAGGAATTCCCGGTCGAAACCAGCCTGTCGCAGGTGACCGTCGCCGGACAGACGCTATTCACCGCCGTGTTGCGCGATATCTCGGAAAGGCATCGTGCCGAACAGGCCATGACCGCCACCAATGCCGAGCTGCGCCGCCTGTCCGAATCGCTGATCATGGTCCGCGAATCGGAGCGCAACCGCATCGCACGCGAGCTTCACGACGAACTGGGCCAGCAGTTGATGCGCCTGCGTCTCGATCTTTCGTCGCTGGCCGGGCCTCTGCAGAAGTCGCACCCCGAACTGGAAAAGCGGGTCAAGGTGATGAAGGACCTGCTGGCCGACACCGTCGCCTCGGTACGCCGCATCACCACCGAGCTGCGCCCACCCTTGCTCGACGACCTCGGCCTGGTCGCCGCCGCCGAATGGCTGACCAATGATTTTTCGCAGCGCAGCGGCGGGGGGG
>JAXMJU010000291.1:0-24478 GCA_034376265.1 Sulfuritalea sp. | reverse complement strand
AGCCGGGGCTTCCCGGTCGGGGGGGGCGATGAAGGCGACCGCACCAGTGTTACCGTCGATGCTGAACAGCGCGGCATCGGTGCCGCCCAGCGCATAGGTCAGCGTGGTGCCCGCGTCCGGATCGGTCGCCGTCGCGGTATATACCGTGCCCGTGTCGTTCTCGGCAAAGTTCGCGGTCGCGGCGCTGGTGATCACCGGCGTTTCGTTGACGTCGGTGACGGTGATGGCCACCGGCTGGGCCGCCGTGGTGTTGGTGCCGTCCGAGGCGGTCACCGTGATGTCATAGACGTTGTTGGCGCCGCCGTCCGTGGCGGCCTCGAAGTTCGGCGCCGTGGCGAAGGTCACGACGCCCGTGTTGGCATCGATGGCGAAGCGCGCGGCATCGGTGCCGCCCAGCGCGTAGGTGAAGGTCGTGGCGGCGTCCGGATCGGTCGCCGTCACCGTATAGACCGTGCCCGTGGCGTTCTCGGCAAAGTTCGCCGTCGCGCCGCTGGTCAGCGTCGGCGCTTCGTTCACGTTGGTCACCGTGATCGCGACGGCAAGAGCGCCGACCGTCGTGTTGCCGGCCGTATCGGTCGCCGTCAAAGTGAGGTCATAGACATTGTCGCCGCCAGTGTCGGTGGGCGCCTCGAAGTTCGGCGCCGCAACGAAGGTGACGGCACCCGTCGTAGCATTGATGTTGAACGACGCGGCGTCGGCGCCGCCGCTGATCGCGTACGACGTGACGAGGTTCGTATCGCTTGCCACCGCAGTGTAGGCAGTGCCGGTGCCGTTCTCGGCGAAATTGGCCGTGGTGGCGCTGGTAAAGGCGGGGTCAGTGGTGTCGAACGTAAAAGTCAGCGTTGCATTGGCAGTATTGCCTGCCGTGTCAGTGTCGGTCACCACGACCGTATAGGTACCGTCGGTCGTGGGCGCTGTGTAGGTGCCGCTGGCCGTGCCGCCATCGATCGTGATGCTGCGCGTGACGTCGCCGGCAGCGGCGCTCAAGGTGAGTGCGGCGTCATTGCTGATGAAGTCGGTGGTGCTGCCGCTGTTTGTCGTCAGGGCGATGGTCGGGGTGGCGATGGTCGTGTCATAGGTGAAGCTCAGGCTTGCCGTCGGGCTGTCGTTCCCCGCGGCGTCTATCTGCCGAACCAGGACATTGTTGACGCCTTCGGCAGCGGTGAAGCTCGATGTCCAGGTGGTGCCGGCGTCAATGCTGTACTGCGCGGTGTTGCCGGTATCAATCCCTCCGACCACGAGCGTACCGACCTTGGTGATGCCATCGGAACTGCTGCTGCCCGTGTCGGAAGTCAGGGCGACAGTCGGTGCCGTGGTCGGAGCCACGGTGTCCAGGGTCAGGGCGTAGGCGGTAGACGCTGCGGAGGTATTGGGGACAATGTCGGCGACCTTGGCAGTCAGGGAATGGCTGCCGTCCCCTGCCAGGGTGGTAGTCAGCGTAACGTCAACGTAGCCATTGGTAACGTCGGTCGTGCCTAGCGTGGCGGTGCCGACTGCGGTTGCACCCTCGTACACCGTCACCGTGTTGCCAATAACGACTGCGGTACCGTCCGTGGCCGTACTGTTGAAGCTGACGCGCACCACCGGCGTGGAATCGTTGGTCATGCTGTCGCCAGTAATACCGGTATCGGACACGGTGCCCGTCAAGGTAAGCGCCGTCGGTGCGGCGGGAGGCGTCGTATCCAGCGCGGTGGCCTGCGCGGTCGTCACGGCACCGAGGTTTGCGGCGGTGTCGATCGTCGTCAGTTGCGTGTCGATCGTCGTGGCATCGGCGGTCGACGCCGTTCCCAGCGCCGCCGTAATTACGACGATGTCGGTCAGACTGATAACGGTCGGCGCAGTGGGATCGCCGATTTGCGTGACGATATTGCTGATCACCGTTGCTGCGGTCTGTGTGCTGGTGGTGCCAGCGGCAGGCGCATCCGAAGCCAGGTCGACCAGGGTGGCTACTTGAGCAGCCGCCTTCTGGATCAGCAGGGCCGCTGCGTCACCCGCGTTGGCGGCCAGGGCCGCAAGTGGGTCGTAGGTCGTGAGATCGGTACCGCCCGCCAGACCGAGCGCCGTAACGACGGCGGCCGAGGCAGTTGCCACGCTGGTGCCCGGGTTTTGGGCAATCATCGTCTGCACGAGGGTGGTCAGCGGTGAAAGCACGGTAGACCCGGACGGCGCCTTGAACACCATGGTATTGGGCACGCCGGTATCGATGTTGACGCCGCCCGTAGCCAGAATGACACCGGCCGGCGTTCCCGCCGGAAGAATGAAGTTGCCGTTGGCATTGGTCACGACACCGGCCAGCGCCTCGCCAGCCTCCGCCAAGCCGTTGTTGTTGGTATCGATGTAAATCTGCGCGCCGCGGATATAGCCGTCGGCGACCACGCCCGAGGTGAAGCCGATTGCGTCGTTGCCGGCAGCATCCTGGATGGCGGCGACATCGTTGCCCACGGTAGGATCGGTGTAGGTAACGTTTACGGTATCCCCGGTGACAACGGGAGCCGTCAGCGTCAGGGTAACCTTGGTGTTGCCCACCCCGCCCACCGCAACGCCTGTCACGACATTGGGAACCCCATTGACGGTCACCGCGAAGTCGCCCGGAACAGGGACATTCACCGCATCCAATGCTTCGTTGTAGGTCAGTACCACTGCGCCGGCCTGGGCGCTCATGGACTGGATGACCGGGGCTGTCGTATCCGGAGCCGGCGCGGCGGGAGCTGACGACGTGGTACCGCCACCGCCACCTGCGCCAGCCGCCACACCGACCGCGACGGCAGCTACCGCCAGCATTCCAGCCGTCGACATGCCCGCTGCCGTGGTTGCAGCTGCACCGGCCGCTTCGGTGCCCGCTGTTGCGCCCGTGCCCGCTGCCGTCCCCGTGCCGCTTGCCGTTGCGCCACCGGCGGTTCCCGCAGCCCCCTCCGTGTTGGCCTGGGCGAGCAGAAGCGCGTCGTCCGAAAGCGTTGCGGTCGGATCGACACCCTCGCCGGATTCCGTGTCGGCGCCGTCCGCCGATCGATCGGCCTGCTCCTCCTCGTCTTCCTTCTTCTTGCGCCGGGCAATCTGCTTCTCGCCGTTTTTCGGTAGCAGTAAGGCCGCCTCATTTGGCATGCCAAGTCCCACCAGATCCGCCTGTCCGGCAACAAGCTTCGCCGGCGTGGCGGATTGCGCTGCCTTACCTGCTGCGTGTTGCGCCCTGCCGGCGATATTCGCCGAGGGATCGCCCCCTCCCGCTCCACTACTCTTGGTTACAACAACGTCGTTGTTCGAGGAGTTGGGGTTGTTTGAGGTGCTCATGTGCGGGCTCCGACAAGGTTAGGGAAGTGGGAAAGGGAGGGGCAGCAAAATCAACGTACAGCGTAATCCTCTACATAGCCGTAGCGTAATCCTCTACAGCCTAAAAGGGCAATACGGCGATCGCGGTATTACGGTGATCGCGGTAAAGAAACAAGTTTTTATTTTATAAATCAACAATTCAGCGAAGTCTTTCGGTGACGGTCGAAGAATAGCACCATCCCTATTATTGGCAACACGTTCTACCCAGTTTGGGTTTGAATAACTTCAGCCGTGTTAAACCCACTTCCACAGTAAACAATTACCGCACTTCCCCTGCGACAGGATGTCCCGCACCGCAGTACGCGGAGCCACAATTTCGGCAGGACCACCATGCTAGACTTCGCCGTCTTAACGCTGCCGCAACAAGCCCCCACTGGTGCCCGGCCTAATTCATGGACTTCCACCCGCTGCTGCAGGCGCTGATTCTGGGCCTGGTCGAAGGTTTTACCGAATTCCTGCCTGTCTCCTCGACCGGCCACCTGATTCTCGCCGGCGACCTGCTGCAGTTCAATGACGAGAAGGGCAAACTGTTCGAGATCGTGATCCAGTCCGGGGCGATCCTCGCCGTCTGCTGGGAATACCGCGCGCGGATCGTAAAAGTCTTCGGCACACTGGGCCACGACGCGGATTCGCGGCGCCTGCTGCGCAATATCGCGGTCGCCTTTGTCCCCCTGGCGGTGCTGGGCCTGGCCTTCGGCAAGGCGATCAAGGCCACGCTGTTCAATCCGGTGGCGGTGGCAACGGCCTTCATCGTCGGCGCCTTCATCATCCTCTGGGCCGAGCGGCGTGAGCATGTGGTACGTGTCGAACGGGTCGAGGATCTGACGCTGATGGACGCCGTGAAGCTCGGCCTGGCCCAGGCCTGCGCGCTGATCCCCGGCACCTCGCGTTCCGGCGCGACGATCATCGGCGGCCTGCTGTTCGGCTTGTCGCGCAAGGCGGCGACCGAGTTCTCCTTCTTCCTTGCAATCCCGACGCTGCTGGCCGCGACGGTCTATCAGCTCTACAAGGAACGCCACCTGCTGATGATCGACGACCTCGGCATGTGGGCGGTCGGCTTCGTCGCCTCCTTCGTCTCCGCCTTCCTCTGCGTGCGCTGGCTGCTGCGCTTCATCTCCAGCCACGACTTCACGATCTTCGCCTGGTACCGCATTGCCTTCGGCATCGTGGTGCTGGCGACCTGGCAGTTCGGCCTGGTGAACTGGACAAGTACTTGATTCTGTATCTGCATGGCTTCACCAGCGGGCCGCAATCGCACAAGGCGCAGGCCCTTGGCGCGCGCATGCGCGAACGCGGCCTCGGCGACCAGTTCGTCTGCCCGCAGTTGCCGGCCTCGCCGCGCGCGGCGATCGCGCTGGCAGAAGGCCTGATCGCCGGCCACGGCGTCACCACCGTAGTCGGCTCCTCGCTCGGCGGTTACTACGCGACGTATCTGGCGCAGACCCACGACCTCAAGGCCGTGCTGGTCAACCCGGCGGTGGTCGCCCACCTCTCGCTGCAAGCCTATATCGGCCCGCAGCAATGGCTGTACACCGGCGAAAGCTTCGAGTTCACGCGGCAGCACATCGAGGAATTGCGCGCCATCGAAGTGTCGGCCCTGAGCAAACCCGAGCGCTTCTGGCTGCTGGTCGAGGAAGGCGACGAGACGCTCGACTACCGCCATGCGGTTGCCCGCTACGCCGGCGCGCGGCAGACCGTGCTGCCCGGCGGCGACCACAGTTTCACGCGCTGGGGCGACTACCTCGATCCGATCATCGCGTTCGCCGGACTGGCCCAAGAGTAGCGGGCGACATGCATCCCGCGCTCACCCGCGAAAACACCCGGCTCGGCGTCGTCGCCGGCATCATCGCCTACATCACCTGGGGTCTGGTGCCGATCTTCTTCAAGCAGATCGCCGCGGTGCCGGCCGACGAAATCATCGCCCATCGCGTGGTCTGGGCCATGCTGCTGATGACCCTGATCATCGGTTGCGGGCGCGGCTTCGGCGATGCCTTGCGCGTCGCCCGGATACCGAAGCAGCTGGCGCGGATTGCGCTGGCTTCGGCACTGGTGATCAGCAACTGGCTGACCTTCGTCTGGGGCGTGAACAACGGCCACATCCTCGAAACCAGCCTCGGCTATTTCATCCTGCCGCTGTTCAACGTCGCGCTGGGCGTGCTGGTGCTGAAGGAACGCCTGCGCCCGCTGCAATGGCTGGCCGTGCTGCTGGCGACGAGCGGGGTCACGATCGAAGCCGTGCGTGCCGGCGGCCTGCCCTGGATCGCCCTGGTGCTGGCCGGCACCTTCGGCATCTACGGACTGTTGAGGAAGCAGTTGCCGCTCGATGCGGCCAGTGGCCTGTTTCTCGAAACCGTCTGCATGACGCCGCTGGCCCTGGGCTGGCTGGCCTGGCTGGCCTTCTCCGGACAGAGCCATTTCGGCGTCGGGCCCGGTGTGCTGCCGGCACGCGACCTGTTGCTGATCGCCACCGGCGCCGTCACGGCGATCCCGCTGCTGCTGTTCGCCGTCGCGGCGCGGCGCCTGCCGCTCAACTTGTTGGGTTTCCTGCAGTACCTGGCGCCGTCGATCACCTTCCTGATCGCCGTGCTGATTTATCAGGAACCGTTGGACCTGACCCGCGCGCTGGCGTTTGCCGTGATCTGGATCGGCCTCGCGGTATATAGCGTCGATCTGTTCAGCACTTCTGCCGCGCGAGCGGCAGTCGCCCCGTGAGCTTCGATTCCGCCCAGTTCAAGCGCCTCGAGCGCGCCGGCTACAACCGCATCGGACCGCGCTACCTGGCCGCCGCGGGCGCCCGCGGCGAACTCGCCGCGGCCTTGCTGGCCGCTGCCCGAATCGAGCCCGGCCAGCGCGTGCTCGACCTGGCCAGCGGCCCCGGCCTGCTGGCGCGCGGCGCCCGCGACGCGCTGGGCGCCGACGGACTGAGCGTCGCCAGCGACATCAGCGAGGGCCAGCTCGCCTGCTGCCCCGATCTGGTCCGCGTCGCCGCGGACGGCGAGGCGCTGCCTTTCGCCACCGGCAGTTTCGACCGCGTGCTGTGCGGCCTGGGCCTGATGTTCTTTCCCGACGAGCAGGCCGCCTTGCGCGAAATCCGCCGCGTGTTGCGCCCGGATGGCTTGCTCGCGCTCTCGGTCTGGGGTCGCGCCGAAGAAGTCCCCTTGGTCGAGACCGCCCTGGCCTGCATGCGGCGCCTGCTGCCGCCGCCCAAGATCGCGCGGCCATCGATATTCCGCTTCGGCGATGCGGACGAACTGAAGCGCCGTCTCGCCAGCGCCAACTATTGCGACATCGAGATCGAGCCCCATCGCTTCACACTCGACTTTGCCGATGCCGCCGCCTACTGGCAGGGCTTTCTCGATCTCGCCGGCGGCGCAGCGGAAAGCCTCTCGCGCCTGCCCGCCGAAAAGCAGCAGGCGCTGGCCGCCGCGGTCGGCGCGGAACTGGCGCCGCATGCCGTGACGGACGGCTACCGGCTGAACAGCACGGTCCTGATGGTCAGCGCCAGACCGGTATAATCCGCCCCCTCGTTTCCCTCCCCCGCCCGGGGTGCTTCCCTCCATGAATGTCCTGTTTGAAGAGGACGGCGCTTTCCGTGCCGGCAGCGTGCTGGCCGACAATGTGAGCTCGTTGCAGATCGAGCTTGCCTCCGGCAAGCGCTCCAAGGTCAAGGCGACCAATGTGCTGCTGCGCTTTGTCGCCCCTTCCGCCGGCGAATTGCTGGAGCGTGCGGAGAAGGAAGCGGAGGGCATCGACGTGGATTTTCTATGGGAAGCCTGCGGCGAGCAGGAATTCGGCTTCGAGGAACTTGCCGCCGAATACCACGGCGCCAAACCCGATGCGGTGCAGTCGGCGGCGGTGTTGCTGCGCCTGCATGCGGCGCCGATCTATTTCCATCGCAAGGGCCGCGGCCGCTTCCGCAAGGCGCCTCCCGAGATCCTGCAGGCGGCACTGGCCGGCCTGGAGAAGAAGCGCCTGCAAGCCGCGGCCATCGCGCGCATGGTCGAAGAACTCAAGGGCGGTGTGCTGCCCGATGAATTCGCGCCTATCCTGGCGCAACTGATCTACAAGCCCGATCGCAACCGCAGCGAGACCAAGGCGCTCGAAGCCGCCTGCGGCGAAACCGGCAAATCCGCGGCGCGCCTGCTGTTCGATTGCGGCGCACTGCCCTCGACCCACGACTACCATCTTGGTCGTTTCCTGTTCGAGTTCTTCCCCGAGAGCACGGGCGGCACAGGCTTTCCGCACTTCGCCGCGCCGCTCGAACCGGTTAGCTTGCCGCTGGCGCAAGTTCAAGCATTCAGTATCGACGACGCGCATACGACCGAGATCGACGACGCCTTTTCCGTGACCGCCAAGCCCGATGGCGGCTGGCACATCGGCATCCACATCGCCGCCCCGGGTCTCGGTTTCAGCCCCGACTCCGACCTCGGCCGCATCGCCCGCGAACGCCTGTCCACGGTGTATATGCCGGGACGCAAGATCACCATGCTGCCGCAGGACATCGTCGAGCATTTCACGCTGGCCGCAGGCCAGACCGTGCCGGCCATTTCGCTCTACCTCGACGTCGCCTCCGACTACCGCCTGGTCGGCCACGAAACGAAGATCGACCGCGTGCCCATCGTCGCCAACCTGCGCCACCACGACATCGAGCCGCTGTTCAATGCCGAGACCCTGGCCGCCGGCCTGCCCGAGTTTCCCTACCGCGACGAACTCAAGCTGCTTTGGGAATTCGCCCAGGTGCTCGAAGCCGGACGCGGCAAGCCCTCGGACAACGGTAATCGCAAGGATTACAACTTCGTCGTCGACTGGGAAGCCGGCAGCGGCATTGCGGCGGAACCCGGCAAGGGCGTGGTCAGCATCGAGCAGCGCGAACGCGGCAGCCCACTGGACACCCTGGTGGCCGAGCTCATGATCATGGCCAACGCGACCTGGGGCGCGATGTTGCGCGATGCCGGCATTCCCGCGCTGTACCGCGTGCAGACGGCGGGCAAGGTGCGCATGAGCACGGTCGCCGCCGCGCACGAAGGACTCGGCGTCGAGTGCTACGCTTGGTCCTCGTCGCCCCTGCGGCGCTATTGCGACCTGCTCAACCAGTGGCAGTTGATCGCGCTGCTGCAGAACCAGCCGCCGGCATTCCCGCCGAAGTCCGCCGACCTGCTGGCGGCCATGCGCGATTTCGAACTGACTTACGCCGCCTATGCCGAATTCCAGCGCGGCATGGAACGCTACTGGTGCCTGCGCTGGCTGCTGCAGCAGGGCGCGCAGAGCGTGCTGGCGCAGGTGTTGCGCGAATCCCTGGCCCGACTCGACGCGATCCCGCTGGTCGCGCGCGTGCCATCGCTGCCGGAATTGCCGCGCGGCGCGCATGTGCTGCTCAGTGTCGAAGGCATCGACCTGCTGGAAGCGGAACTGCGCCTGCGCTATCTCGAACCGGCGCCCGAATTGGCGTCCAATAGCAGCCCTGATGCAGCCATTGCCGACGACGAGGACGACGAGGTCGCGGGGTAAAATCAGCGGGCTCATATGCCCAAGCCGCCCATCTCGTCCCGCCTGCCGCGCTTCTCCCGGCCTGCCCTGCCATCGCTGCCCATGCCGGCGTTTCTCGCCGCCATGGATGCGCCGCAACGCAACCTGACGCTGGCGATCGGCGCCTCGCTGTTGATCCATGCCCTGGTACTGGCGGTACGCTTCACGCCGCCGGACTTCATCGACAAGGCGCGCGAACGCGCGCTCGACGTGATCCTGGTCAACAGCAAGAGCAAGAACCGGCCCGACAAGGCCCAGGCCAAGGCGCAGGCCAATCTCGATGGCGGCGGTAACGTCGACGAGGACCGCCGTGCCAAGACGCCCCTGCCGCCTTCGCGGCGAACCAAGGAAGGCGACCGGCTGATCGAGGCCAAACGTCGCGTCGCGGAGCTCGAAGCCCAGACCCAGGCGCAGATGCTGCGCCTCAAGAGCGAAAGAGCGGTCAGCGCCGAAAAGTCGAAAATCAATCCGCTGCCCGTGCCCGAACCGAGTCTTTCCGGCGTCGATCTCGCCAGCAGCGCGCTGGCCATCGCCCGCCTCGAAGGCCAGATCGCACGGCAGTTGGAGGAATACAACAAGCGTCCGCGCAAGAAGAACATCGGCGCGCGGGTCGAGGAATACCGCTTCGCCGCCTACGTCGAAGACTGGCGGCAGAAGATCGAGCGCATCGGCAATGTCAATTATCCCGCCGCCGCCAAGGGCCGGCTTTACGGCAGCCTGCTGCTGACCGTGACCATCAAGGCCAACGGCGATCTCAAGGAGGTCGAGATCGACCGCTCCTCGGGCCAGCCCCTGCTCGACGAGGCGGCGCGGCGCATCGTCAGGATGGCGGCGCCCTACGCCGCCTTCCCCGAATCGATCCGGCGCGACACCGACGAAATCGTGATCACCCGCACCTGGACCTTCACCAATGCCGATCGGCTGCGTGCCGATTAGGGTCGTCCGCTTCCGCTCCCAAGAACCTCGTCGACCGACCGCCTTTCCGGTCGAATACCCTCCGGTCGACTATTTGTACGGGCATTGAGCACACGTTATACTGCAACTCGCCAAATTTTCGAGGTGACATCATGCTCGCTTCCTCCAAGACCCAGCGCGTCGATTTGCGCATTTCTCCGGCCGCCAAGCAGATGATCCAGGCAGCGGCCCAGGCGCAAGACAAGACGGTCAGCGAATTTCTGCTCGACAGCGGCCTGGCCTCTGCTGCCGAGACGCTGGCAGATCGTCGCCTGTTCATTCTTGATGACGCCCAATGGGCGAAATTCGAGGAGGCGCTGAACGCGCCGCCTCGCGCGCGGCCGCGGCTCGCCCGTTTGATGAAGACGGGCAAGTAGCGGCTCGTGGTGACAAGAAAAGACGACTGGGTCATCCGGAAACTCAGTCGATCCGATGAAGTCGATTCTTTCGACTGCGGATTTGATGCCATCAACCGCTACATTGCCCGTTTTGCCCTGACCAGCCAGTCGGCCGGCAGCGCTCAAACCTACGTTGCGGTCTCCGCCAAAAGGGTCGTCGGTTATTACAGCCTGGCCGTCGGGGCCGTGGCGCATGCGGAAGCGCCGCCACGCATCGTCAAGGGCTTGGCCCGCCATCCTGTACCTGTAATGCTGTTGGCCAGACTCGCTGTCGACAACTCGGCCAAGGGCAAAGGTCTGGGCACTGCGCTACTGCATGACGCGCTCGCCAGAACGCTGCAGGCAGCGGATATTGCCGGCATTCGCGCCGTAATCGTCCACGCCAAGAACGACGATGCCCGGCGTTTTTACGAACATTTCGATTTCGAACCCAGCCCGACCGATTTCTATCACCTTTACCTGCTGATCAAGGACCTGCGAAAAGCAGCGAATTGAACGAGTTCCGCATACCCAGGATTCCATGACTGACCGCTACGCAGTGTTCGGCAACCCCATCGGCCACAGCCAGTCGCCGCGCATCCATGCCCTGTTCGCCGCGCAGACCGGACAGGATCTCAGCTACCAGGCGATTCTCGCGGCAAAAGACGGCTTTGCCGCTGCGGTGCGCGCCTTCATGGCTTCCGGCGACGGGCCGGCCAAGGGCGCCAATGTCACAGTGCCGTTCAAGGAAGAGGCCTTTCGCCTCGCCACGCGGCGCACTGCCCGCGCCGAAGCGGCCGGGGCGGTGAACACGCTGAGCTTCGAGCAGGACGCCATGATCGGCGACAACACCGACGGCGCCGGGCTGGTGCGCGACCTCAAGCACAATCTCGGCTGCGACCCGGCCGGGCGCCGCATCCTGCTGCTCGGCGCCGGCGGCGCCGCGCGCGGCGTGATCCTGCCGCTGCTGCTGGATCGCCCGGCCGAATTGCTGATCGCCAATCGCACCGAAGAAACTTCGGCGCGCCTGGCCCTGGAGTTTGCCAATTCGTTTGCCCGCCTGCCCGGCTGCGCCGTCGATGTCAAACCCGACGGCACGGGTTTCGCGGGCCTCTCGGGGCGGCAATTCGACCTGGTGATCAACGCCACCTCGGCCGGGCTCAGCGGCGCCAGCCTGCCGCTGCCGCCCTGCGTATTCGGGCCGCGCTGCGTCGCCTACGAGATGGTCTATGGCCGCGAAACGCCTTTCATGGCCCAGGCGCGGGCGGCCGGCGCCCGGGTTGCCGACGGCCTCGGCATGCTGGTCGAGCAAGCCGCCGAGGCCTTCTTCATTTGGCGCGGGGTGCGTCCGCACACCGCGCCCGTGCTCGCGGCCCTGAACGACGCATGAGGCCCGCACCGCGCTGGCTGAAATTCGGGCTGGCCGGGTTATTCGGCCTGGTTCTGCTCTGGCAAGGCTGGTATCTGGGCTGGGTGGCTTGGTGGAAGTGGGTCAACCCCGGCACCACCAGCTTCCAGAGCCAGCGCCTCGCCGAGACCCGGCTCAAAAACCCCAAGGCCGAACTCAAGCGCCAGTGGGTGCCTTACGAGAAGATCTCGATGCACCTGAAACGGGCCGTGATCGCCGCCGAGGACGACAAGTTCATCGACCACGAAGGCTTCGACTGGGAAGGCATCCAGAAAGCCATCGAGAAGAACCAGAGGAAGGGCAAGGTAGTGGCCGGCGGCTCGACCATCTCCCAGCAACTGGCGAAGAACCTGCTGCTGTCGCCGACCAAGTCGGTACTGCGCAAGGGCGAGGAAGCCATCATCACGGTCTGGATCGAGTTGCTGTGGGACAAGCGGCGCATCCTCGAGGTCTATCTCAATGTCGTCGAATGGGGCGATGGCGTGTTCGGTGCCGAGGCCGCCGCGCGGCGTTACTACAGCGTCTCCGCGGCCCAGCTGGGGGCGGAACAGGCGGCGCGACTGGCGGTGATGCTGCCGGCACCGCGCCGCTACGAACGCAACCCCTACTCGGCCTACATGAACGGCCGCACGCAACTGATCCTGGCCCGCATGCCCTACGCCGAAGCGCCGCGCTAGGGCCGCCGATCCTGCGTTGCGGCCGGATATTCCGTCAAGCCGACGGCATTCCCCGGCTACAATGACGGACCCCCGCGAGACCGCCATGAGCCTGCCCGCCGACACCCCGCCCGAACGCGACGAACCGCACCACCAGGACGACATGCAGGACAGCCTGCGCGAAGTCCAGGTTCTGCTCGCGCGGCAGAAACGCGTGGAAAACCTGGTGCACCGGCAGGAAATGCCGCGTCACGACCTGGTCGAAAACCTGGTGCACAAGCAGCACGTCCATGAGCTGTGGCAGCGGCTCGAAGCGATGCACCCGGCCGACATCGCCTACATCCTCGAAGCCCTGCCGCTCGACGAGCGCCTGCTGGTCTGGGACCTGGCCAAGGCCGAGCGCGACGGCGACATCCTGCTCGAAGTCTCCGATGCGGTGCGCGAATCCCTCATCGAGCACATGGCGCCCTCCGAGCTGGTGGCGGCCGCCGAGCAGCTCGACGCCGACGAGCTGGCCGACCTTGCGCACGACCTGCCCAGCGACGTGCTGGCCGACGTCTTCCGCTCCCTGCCGGCCGAGGAACGCGAAGAGTTGCGCGCCGCGATGTCCTACGAAGAGGATGCGGTGGGCGCCCTGATGGACTTCGAGATGGTCACCGTGCGCGAGGACGTCAGCCTCGAAGTGGTGCTGCGCTACCTGCGGCGCTTCGACGAACTGCCCGACCACACCGACCAGCTCTTCGTCATCGACCGCAACGAGCACCTGCGCGGCGTGCTGCCGCTCAACGTGCTGCTGGTCAATGCGCCGGAGACGGAAGTCGCCGCTGTCATGCTGACGGAAACCCTGACCCTCGAACCGAACGACAAGGCCGAGGCGGCGGCCCAGGCCTTCGAACGCTACGACCTGGTTTCGGCGCCGGTGGTGGACCACGACCGCAGACTGGTCGGCCGCGTCACGGTCAATGCGGTGGTCGACTACATCCGCGACGAGGCCGAAGCCGATCAGCTGGCGCAGGCCGGCTTGAGGGAGGAGGAAGACATTTTCGCCCCGGTGATCGACTCGGTGAAAAACCGCTGGGCCTGGCTGGCGATCAATCTGGTCACGGCCTTCATCGCCAGCCGCGTGATCGGCGCCTTCGAGGGTTCGATCGAAAAGCTGGTCGCGCTCGCCGCCCTGATGCCCATCGTCGCCGGCATCGGCGGCAATTCGGGCAACCAGACCATCACCATGATCGTGCGCGCCATCGCCATGGGTCAGGTACACCCCGACGCCGAGCGCCGCCTGCTGAAAAAGGAATTCGGCGTCGCCCTGATCAATGGCCTGATCTGGGGCGGCCTGCTCGGCCTGATCGCCTGGTGGCTGTACAGCGACGCACGCCTGGGCGCCGTGATGACGGCCGCCATGACGCTGAACCTGATGGTCGCCGCCAGCGTCGGCGTGCTGATTCCGATGACCCTGCAGAAGCTCGGCCGCGACCCGGCGATCGGCGCCTCGGTGATGATCACCGCCGTCACCGATTCCGGCGGCTTCCTGATTTTCCTCGGCCTGGCGACGATTTTCCTGATCTAGAAAACCGGCATTAGCCTCCGCTGAAACTTCGTTTTCAGCGGCCAAGCTGCCGTGGAGGTCAGTGCCGGCACGGTGTCGCCGTCGCGCCAGCGCCAACTCTTGCCCGGGCCGCCCGCTCAGCCCCGGGCGAAGATCGCCTCGGCCGCCGCCACGGTCGCCGCGATGTCGGCATCGCTGTGCGCGGCCGAGACGAAACCGGCCTCGAAGGCCGAAGGCGCGAGGTAGAAACCGGCATCCAGCATGGCGTGGAAGAAGCGGTTGAAGGCCTCCTTGTCGCTCGCCATCACCTCGGCATAGGAGGTCGGCGGCGTCGCGGCAAAGTAGACGCCGAACATGCCGCCCACCGACTGGGCCGAGAACGTCACGCCGTGGCGTTTTGCCGCCGCGGCAAGCCCATCCACCAGCGCTTTGGTCTTCGCCGTCAGTGCTTCGTAGAAGCCCGGCGCGGCGATCTTCTTCAGCGTCACCAGTCCCGCCGCCACCGACAGCGGATTGCCCGACAGCGTACCGGCCTGGTACACCGGCCCCAGCGGTGCGATCTGTTCCATGATGTCGCGCCGGCCGCCGAAGGCACCCAGCGGCATGCCACCGCCGACCACCTTGCCGAAGGTCGACAGATCCGGCGTGATGCCATACAGACCCTGCGCCGAGCCGGGACCGACGCGAAAGCCGGTCATCACTTCATCGAAAATCAGCACCGAGCCATGCAGCGTGCACATCTCGCGCAGCGCGGCGAGGAATTCGGGTTTCGGCGCGATCAGGTTCATGTTGCCGGCCACCGGCTCGACGATGACGCAGGCAATCTTCTTGACGTGCTTGAGGAAGGCGTCCTTCAGGCCCTGCGCGTCGTTGTAGTCGAGCACCAGGGTGTGCTGCGCCAGATCGGCCGGCACGCCGGCGGACGAAGGATTGCCGAAGGTCAACAGGCCGGAGCCGGCCTTGACCAGCAGGCTGTCGCCGTGGCCGTGGTAGCAGCCCTCGAACTTGACGATCGCATCGCGTCCGGTGAAGCCGCGGGCGAGGCGGATCGCGCTCATGGTGGCCTCGGTGCCGGAGGACACCAGGCGCACCATGTCCATGCTCGGCACGCGCTGCACCAGCAATTCGGCCAGCTCGACCTCGGCTTCGGTCGGCGCGCCGAAGGAAAGGCCCTTTGCCGCGGCATCCTGCACCGCGCGCACGGTATCGGCGTCGGCGTGGCCGAGGATCAGCGGACCCCAGGAACCCACATAGTCGATATAGGACTTGCCATCGGCATCCCAGACCCGGGAACCTTCGCCGCGCGCGAAAAAGCGCGGCGCACCGCCCACCGAGCGGAAGGCCCGCACCGGTGAATTGACGCCGCCGGGAATGGTTTTCTGGGCACGGGAGAAGAGTTCTTCGTTGCGCGTCATGGTCAGGGATCAGAAATCAGGGATCAGGAATCGGATTGTAGCGGTGCCAGGCGCCGTCGCCTCGGTCACGCTGGAACGGAAGCAAACAGGTGCTGGTAAGCCGCGGCCCGGGTCTTGATGTCCATCGCGTCGAACAGGTCGCTGACCACCGCAATCAGGTCGGCGCCGGCGGCGATCACCTGCGGCGCATTGTCGAGCGTGATGCCGCCGATCGCGGCCACCGGCAGGCCGAAACGCCGCCTTGCCTCGCCCAGCAGTTCGAGCGGCGCATGCACCGCAGCGGGTTTGGTGCGCGAAGGAAAGACGCTGCCGAAGGCCAGGTAGTCGGCGCCGGCCGCCGCTGCCTCTTCGCCGCGGGCGAGTTCGTTGTAGCAGGAAACGCCGAGGATGCGCTTCGGCCCCAAAGCGTCGCGCGCCGCGGCCAGCGAGCCGCCCGGCGCGTCATCGCGACCGAGGTGGGCGCCGTCGGCGCCGATCTCGACGGCCAGCCAGACGTCGTCGTTGATGATCAGCCGGGCTCCCGCGGCACGGCAAATGCGCAACATCTCGGCCGCCTGGGCGCGGCGCAGCGGCCGCGGCGCCGCCTTGTTGCGATATTGCACGAAGGGCGCGCCGCCATCGAGCGCGGCCTTGACCAGCGCCGACAGGCGCGGCAGCAAGGGGTCGTCGAGCGTAACGGCGCAGAGCCCGCCGAGCTTCATGGGAAAACTTCCGCCGCAAGTCGCCGAAGCTCAGGATTCATCTTCTTCATCCCCCTCTTCCCGCGACCAGAACAGGCGATCGGGAATGAATTGTCCCATGCCCGGGCGAAACCCGGCAGCCAGCGTGCGCCAGGTGTATTCCTGCGCGCCCATGACGGCGTCGGCGATATTCACGCCGCTGGCCAGGTGCGCCGCGATCGCCGAGGCGAGCGTGCAGCCCGAGCCATGATAGCTGCCGGGCAGGCGGTCCCAGCGGTCGGTGCGCACCGCGCCATGACTGCCGTAGAGTGTGTTGATCACCTGCGGCGTGCCCTCGTGGGTCCCCGTGACCAGCACGTACTCGCAGCCGGCGCCGACCAGGCGGCGCGCGCATTCGGCCAGGTCGCGGACGTCCTCGCCGGCCTCCCCCATCTCCTGCGCCAGACGCCGGGCTTCGAGACTGTTGGGCGTCAGCAGCGTGGTCTGCGGCAGCAACAGGCCGATCATGGCCTCGACCATTTCTTCGTCGGCAAACTGGTCGCCGCGCCCCGACGCCAGCACCGGATCGAGCACCACGGGAACGTCCGGGTAGTCGGCGATCACCTCGGCCAGCGCGGCGATGACCTCGACGCTGCCCAGCATGCCCAGCTTGAAGGCCGCCACCGGCATGTCCTCGAGCAGGGCACGCGCCTGGTCGGCAACCCACTCCGCATCGATCGGCAGGACGCCTTCGACGCCCGCCGTATCCTGCACGGTGATCGCCGTCACCACGGAAAGCGGGTGGCAACCAAGGCTGGCGAGCGTCAGGATATCGGCCTGCAAGCCGGCGCCGCCGGTGGGATCCGACGCGGCGAAGGTCAGCACGATGGGCGGCGACGGGTTGGCGGGAAGGGCAACGCTCATAAACGTGCGCAACGGCTTGAGTTAATATTCTTCGATTCTATCCGAAGGGATACCGTCTCCGCCGCAGGCGCCTGCAGGCCTGTCGCCCGATAAAATAGCCGGCGCAAGCGCATGCTGAAATCAACCGGAATCGAGCCATGGCCAGTGAACCGAATTATGCAAAATGGATGTGCCTGATCTGCGGTTTCATTTATGACGAGGCCGTGGGGCTGCCGGAAGAAGGCCTGCCGGCCGGTACGCGCTGGGATCAAGTTCCGCCCCACTGGACCTGCCCCGAATGCGGTGCACGCAAGGAAGACTTTGAAATGGTCAAAATCTAAGTATGATTGCGCCTGACAAGGCTTGACCTCGAAAACAATGAATGAAAGGGGCGGCGGGGAGCAGATGGGGGCGCTGGCGGCAAGCCGCGCCGCCGCGATTGTTTCGCTTTCGCCCATGGTCGCCATGATTGAAGTCTTGAGCCAGCATGGAGTAACGTGAGCGAAATACCCCGCCTTTCCGGCATCAAGGTGATGGTGATCGATGATTCGAACACCATCCGCAAGACTGCGGAAATTTTCCTGCTGCAGGCCGGCGCCCAGGTGGTGCTGGCCGAGGACGGCTTCGATGCGCTGGCGAAGATCAACGATCACCTGCCGAATGTGGTCTTCTGCGACATCCTGATGCCGCGCCTCGACGGCTATCAGACCTGCGCATTGATCAAGAAGAATCCCAAGTTCGCGGCCACCCCGGTGATCATGCTGTCATCGAAGGACGGCCTCTTCGACCGTGCGCGCGGGCGCATGGTCGGTTCCGATGAATACCTGACCAAACCCTTCACCAAGGACAGTCTGCTCAAAACGGTTGCCGCGCACGCAGCGCGCACCTGAACGGCTTTTTCATCTTGTTCGCGAGGTAGCTATCATGCCCATTAAAAATATTCTGATCATCGACGATTCTCCCACCGAACGCCACCTTCTCAGCGAACTGCTGGTCGGCGGCGGTTATGACGTAAGCACGGCCGAAAGCGGCGAGGAAGGCATCGCGCGGGCCAAGCAGATCAAGCCCGACCTGATCCTCATGGACGTGGTGATGCCGGGCACCAACGGCTTCCAGGCTACCCGCGCGCTGTCGCGCGACGAGGCGACCAAGGACATTCCCGTCATCATCTGCACCACCAAGAACCAGGAGACCGACAAGCTCTGGGGCATGCGTCAGGGCGCCCACGACTACGTCACCAAGCCGGTGGATGGTCCGGCCCTGCTGGCCAAGATCGCCGCACTCGGTTAACGCCGCCAATCATGGCCAAACGCATCAGCCTGCGCGAGTTCCAGCAGAACCTTTCCGAGCGGCTGGTGTCGGCAAGGCGCGGCGAAGGCGGGCAAGCCCTGCTCGGCATCGAATCCGGCGCCGACGACCTGCCCGGCGGCAGCCACTGGCTGATCGATCTGGCCGACTCGGGGGAAGTGGCGCCCCTGCCGGCCCTTACGCCGGCCCCCCTGACCAAACCCTGGTTCGCCGGCATCGCCAACATCCGCGGCGTGCTCTACAGCGTGGTGGATTTCGCCGCCTGGCGCGGCGGCGCGCCGACGCCGATCAACTCGCAGTCGCGCCTGCTGCTGGTCGGCGCCCGCCACGGCATCAACAGCGCATTGCTGGTGCGCCGCGCACTGGGATTGCGCCCGCAGCTGCAGATGCACGCCGCGGGAGACGCGAAAGTTGGCGCTGACGAGACGGCGCCCTGGCTCGGCGGCCGCTTCAAGGACGCGCAAGACGTCATCTGGACCCAGTTGCGCATTCCGGCGCTGCTGGCCGACCCCCACTACCTCGACATCGCTCTCTGAGCGTTCCGCAAAGGACACACTATGGCCCTCAAGCTTCCTTTCAAGTTGCCGACCTTCGACCGCCGCAAAGACAGGTCGCCCGGGGCGACGGGAGCCGTACCGGCGGCGGACAGGCGCGGCCACGGCCAGTTGCCCTTGATCGGCCATCTCGACATCCAGACCCAGTTCCGCATCCTGGGTACGGTGTTCCTGCTCAGCCTGCTGATTTCGATCGCCGCAATCTTCATGCAAGTCCAGGCCACGGCCCGCGGCAGCACCTTCTTGTCCGTCGCCAGCCACATCGCACCGCTGACCCAGCAGATTCCCAAGGCCACGGTGACGGCCATGCAGGGGCAGAAAGAGGGCTTCACGGAATTGCGCGACGCCCGCGACAGCTTCGGCAAACTCATGGAAACCCTGCTCGAGGGCGGCGAAGTCAAGGGCATCAAGGTGTCGGCCACCAGCCTGCAGGCGCGTCCGGCGCTCGATGCCTTGCGCGAGGCCTGGTACAAGCACAACGAAGTCGTCAGTCTGGTGCTGGCGCAGGAGAATCGCCTCGTCGCAATCAACCGTCTGGCCAACGAAGCCGTGCAGCGCGGTGCGGCGATTACGGAAGCGGCGGAGGCCGCCGGCGGCAAACTGCCTTTCCTGGTCGAGCGCATGCGGCGTGCATCGACCCAGCTGGCCTGGGGGCCCGGCCTCGACGAAGCGGCGGCCGCGCAACTGGCCAGTGACATTGCCGCGATCCAGGAACTGGCCTCTGCCGACAGCCCGCTGGGGCAGGCGCTGAAAGCCATGCCGCAGGCGCTGACCGCCCTGTCCGGCGACCTCAAGCCGCTGGCGCGCACGCGCGCGGCGGGCGCCGGCCTCGTCACCGGATTTCGCGGCATGGCCAGCAGCGCCGAGGAACTGATCCGTGCCTACGAGACAGAAGCCGCCGAGCAGGACGTCTCCACCACCGCGGCGGCCGTATTCGGCTCGCTGGCGCTGCTGATGCTGGTGCTCATGGTCAAGGCCTTCAACGACGAAGGCGTGCGCCGCAGCAACGACGCCGATCACCAGCGGCGCATGGCGGAAGCCGAGAAGGATGCGACCCAGGGCGCCATTCTGCGACTGATGAACGAAATGGGCGACCTCGCCGACGGCGACCTGACGGTGCGCGCCACGGTATCAGAGGACATCACCGGGGCCATTGCCGACTCGGTGAACTACACCGTGGAAGAACTCGCCGTGCTGGTGCGCCGCATCAACGATGCCGCCGAGCGCGTGACCAGCGCCTCGAATTCCGCGCAAAGCACCTCCAACGAGCTGCTCGCCGCGACCAAGATCCAGTCGGCCGAAATCCAGGACGCCAACGCCGCGGTGCTTGAAATGGCAAAATCGATGAAGACGGTGTCCTCCTCGGCTCTCGAATCGGCCCGCGTCGCGAACGCCTCGCTCGAAGCGGCGCAGAAAGGCGCCGCCGCGGTATCGAACTCGATTTCGGGCATGAACGAAATTCGCACCCAGATCCAGGAAACCTCGAAACGGATCAAACGCCTCGGCGAATCCTCGCAGGAGATCGGTGAAATCGTCGAGCTGATTTCCGACATTACCGAACAGACCAACGTGCTGGCCTTGAACGCCGCGATTCAGGCCGCCTCGGCGGGCGAGGCGGGCCGCGGCTTCTCGGTGGTTGCCGAGGAAGTGCAACGCCTGGCCGAACGTTCCGGCGAGGCGACCAAGCAGATTGCCGCGATCGTCAAGACGATTCAGACCGACACCAACGACGCGGTGGCCGCCATGGAGCACTCGACCCAGGGCGTGGTCGAAGGGGCCAAGCTGTCGGATGCGGCGGGTCAGGCGCTGAACGAAATCTCCAGCGTGTCGCAGGATCTGGCACGCCTGATTCAAGTGATCTCGAGCGACACCCAGCAGCAGGCCGACATCGCCACCAAGGTGGCGGACTCGATGCAGGATATTCTGCGCATTACCGGCCAGACCACCACCAGCACGCAGCAGACCGCGGTATCGATTGGCGAACTGACCGAACTCGCGACCGAGCTGAAGGGCTCGGTCTCGGGCTTCAAGGTGTAATGCACAAAACCCTGGCCTGGTGATTAGCCTCCAATGAGCATGGATCTCGACATCGGACCGCTGTCCTGGGTCAAGGGAGAAATCGACCTCGAACTGGAACGCGCCGGACAGAGTCTCGCCGCCCACGCCGCCGACCCGGCCGGCGATGGCCTGACCAAGGCCCGCGCCAGCATGCACCAGGCGCATGGCGCGCTGGCCATCGTCGGCCTCGACGGCATCACCGAGTTCGCCGAGGCGATAGAACAGTTGCTCGCGGCGCTGATCGCCGGCGAAGTGCCGGATGTCGACGCCGCGCGGGATGCGGCACAAGGCGGCTTTGCCGCGTTGCGCGGCTATCTCGACGACCTGATGGCGGGCCATCCCGACCAGCCGTTGAAACTGTTCGCGCCCTATCGCGCCATGGCCGTCGCGCACGGCCAGACCGCGCCCGGTCCGGCCGCGCTGTTCTTCCCCGATCTGACCCAGCGTCCGCCGAAGCGCGAGAAGGATATGCCGCCGCTGGCGCCCGAGGCCCTCACGGCGCGGCTCAAGGCCGCACGCCTGGGCTTCGAGCGCGGCCTGCTGAAATGGCTGAAGGGCGACGCCAAGGGCATCGCCGAGATGCGGGTCTCGGTGGCGATGATCGAAATGACGCACGGCACGCCGGCGGCACGCGCCTACTGGTGGATCGCGTTCGGCGTGCTCGATGCGCTGGCGGCCAACGGCCTGCCCGACCTGGCCGAAGCCAAGCGTTTCGCCATGCGCCTCGGCGCCCAGATCAAGAAGCGCGACGAAGGCCAGACCGAAGTCGGCGCTCAGCTCTTGCGCGAAGCCTTGTACTTGGCCGCCTGCGCCACGGCGGGCGGCGAAGCGCTGGCCATCGTGCGCGCCGCCTACCGCCTGGAAGGCATGGTGCCGACCGCCACGCCCTCGGAGACCGAACGCCTGCTGCCGCACATTCGGCGCCTGCGCGAACTGCTGGCGGCGGCCAAGGACGACTGGAACCGCCTCTGCGTCGGTACCGCCGCCGCGCTGCCGCCGTTTCACGAGCGCACCGCGAAAATCGCCGAAGAGGGCGCCGCCACCGGCCAGCCCGACTACGCGCGGCTGACCGCGGCCATACTCGAACAGACCGACCAGCTGCGGCGCGACCCGAGCCGGCACAACGAGACCATGGCGCTGGAAATCGCCACGGCACTCCTGCTCGCCGAATCCGCGCTGGAAAACTTCCAGTCGCTCGACGCCGACTTCACCCACTCGACCCATGCCGTCGTCGAACGCCTGGCCGCGCTCGGCCGCGGCGAAGAGCTGGGCATGCTGGACCTGCCGCATCTCGACGCGATGTCGCGCCGGGCCCAGGAACGGCTGCTGCTCGAATCGGTCGCGCGCGAAATCCGCAGCAATCTCGGCGCCATAGAACAGACGCTGGATGCCTTTTTCCGCGATACCTCGCGCCAGGCCACGCTGCTAGCCCTGCGGCAGCCGATCCGCCAGATCCAGGGCGCGCTCCTGGTGCTCGGCCAGGATCGTGCCAATGACATATTGGCGGAATGCGCGCACGCCATCGAAGGTTTCGCCGCCAGCGGCTTCACGCCGCAGCCGGGCGATTTCGAGGACGTGGCGAAGAAGCTCTCGGCACTGGGCTTTTTCGTCACCCAGTTGCGGGGCGGCACCGCCGATATCGACACCATTCTCGAACCGCCCGCCCCGGCCGTGCGCCAGGAAATCGCCGCACCCGCGCCGACACCGGCGCCCGCTGCGCCCACTGTGCCCGTGACGATTGTGGAGCAAGCAGCAGCGCCGGTGCCGGAGTTGTTCCAGGAAACCGCGCCCGCGGCGGAATTGCCGGCCGCAGCCGAGGCCGCTGCCGAGGAAACCCTGCCGGACTTCGAAGTGGAGGGTTTCGAGGCTCCGCTCGAGCCCCCGCCAGCCCCGCCGACGGTGCCGCTCGAAACCCCCGCGCCGTCGGCCGAAGCCACGCGGCTGGTGGATGCCAGCGAGGAAGATCTCGACGCGGAACTGCTCGGCATTTTCCTCGAGGAAGCCAACGAAGTCCTCGGCACCATCAACCAGCATCTGCCTCTGGTGCATGCCGCACCCGGCGATCACGAATCGCTGGTCACGCTGCGCCGCAGCTTCCACACCCTCAAGGGCAGCGGCCGCATGGTCGGCTTGAGCGACCTCGGCGAAGCCGCCTGGGCCGTGGAGCAGGTGCTTAACGGCTGGCTGCACGAAACGCGCCCCGCCACGCCCGCGCTGCTGGCCATGCTCGACCTCGCGGCCGACATCTTCAAGGTCTGGATCCTGCAACTCGAAGCGGGTGGCGGCCGGCATTTCGACTATGCCGAACTGGTCCGCCGCTGCCAGGTTCTGGGCGGCGCCGAAGACGCCGAGGCCGCCGCGCCGCCAGCACCAACTATCGAGCCGGCCGCGCCCGAAGAAATTCCGTGCGAAGAAGTTGCGACCGAAGAATTCACGGTCGACGAAGCGCCGGCGCAGGAGACGCCGCCCGAAGCATTCAGCTTCGCAGAGGCCCCTGTGGAAGAGGCGCCTGCCACGCCGCAGCCGACGGCGGAAGTGGTCTCCTTCCCCGCGCCGCCGCCGGTCCGTGTCGGCGACATCGAAGTGGCGCCCACGCTCTACAAGCTCTACCTCGAGGAAACCCGCGAACACGTCGCCACGCTGCAAGCCAGGCTCGGCCTCGAAGAAGTGCCCGGCAACGAGGTCATACGCGCGGCACACACCACAGCCAGCATTTCCGCCGCGACGGGGTTCATGGCGATTTCCACCCTCGCCCGCGCGCTGGAAGATGCGCTGGAGCGCCTGTCGCTGCTGGAAGCCGCGCCGAGCGATGGCCAGCGTTTCGTTTTTGCCCGCTGCGCCGGCGCTCTCGAAGGCATGCTGGGTGCCGTGGCGGAACGCCGCATGCCCGGTGAAGAGGCCGCCCTCACCACCGAACTGAACGCGATGATGCCGGCAGTCGCGGCGCCTGCCGAGCCTGCGATCGAGCCCACCGTCGAAGCCTCGATGGAAGCTTCGCTCGACGTTTTTGCCGAAGCGGCGATCGAGCCTGTTGTCGAGCCTGCGGTCGCAACGCCCGAAGCAGCCGCGCCCGAAACTGCCCTTGAGCCCGAGGCCGAACCGGAAGTCCCGGAAATCACCATCACCGCCGCGGATCGCCGCGCCGCGCGGATCGAAGACGAGATCGATGCGCAGATATTGCCGCTGTTCCTCGAGGAAAGCACCGACCTGATGCGCGAGATCGGCGCCACGCTACGCGAGTGGCGGGCCGCGCCCAGCAGCCCCGAAATCGCCCGCGCACTGCAGCGCGCGCTGCATACGCTCAAGGGCAGCGCACGGATGGCCGGCGCCATGGGCTGCGGCGAACTGCTGCATGCGATGGAAGACCGAGTCGACCAGGCGGTGCGCATGAAATCGGTGCAGCCCGCCATCATCGACGGACTGGAAACCTCGTACGACCGCGCGGCGATGCTGATCGAGCATCTGCGCAATCCGCTCGCGGCACGCCCCGAAGCCGAAGAGCCGCTGCCGCCCATCGAGGCCGCGGTTTCCGTCGCAGCCGCGGAACAGCCCGAGCAGGAGGCAGCCGCAGCGGTTCATGTGCCGGCCAGGCCGGAAGCGGCACCCGCCGTCTACATTCCCGCGCCGCAGGTGCAACTGCGGGTGCGCGCGGACCTGGTCGACCAGCTGGTCAACGAGGCCGGCGAAGTCGCGATCGCCCGCGGCCGCATCGAGGGCGAACTGCTGGCGCTCAAGACCTCCCTGCTCGACCTGACGGAAAACGTGATTCGCCTGCGCAAGCAGC
>JAXMJU010000290.1:0-39838 GCA_034376265.1 Sulfuritalea sp. | reverse complement strand
TGACGTCTTCTCTTCACTGATCTTCGCTACACTGCTCATGGGCCGATCTCCGGTGGTTATCTCTCGACAAGACAGCTACCGTTTAGCATAAAGGTCGGCCCACCTCCAGCACCTCAGCACACCAAATTCGTCTCCGTGCGCCAGGTAACGCATCTAAGTAATTGTTTTTATTGTCAGGGGTGGACCTACACCCAATGGAATGCTTGCGGCGAATCGCTGGAAATGGCCGAAGACACGCGGCGACCACCGGCAGCTATCAGGCTCCGAAGTTCAATGGCTCCTATGCGGCAGCGAACTTGAAGAGTTCAGCTTCAGCACGGTGCCCGTAGCAGTCATAGAGAATAGTTGCCAACGGCATGGTCGACGTGTAGGCTCTAGGCTAATTATCCATACCCCCGTGTTACTTGGACGGGGCAACAATTAACGGAGACGACTGTTATGGCACGCGCTGCTCGGATAAAGATCATCGAACAGATTGAGAAAGCCCGAAAGAGTCACGTGATCACCTACATAACGTCGACTAGGCAGGGATTGGAAGTCCAGATGGCGATGGACACAGTTCGCTTTATCTATGACCACCTCGAGGCGCTGCCGGCAAGAAATGGCAATGAACCCCGGAAAATTGACCTGTTCATACATAGCAACGGCGGAGATGGAACTGTCCCTTGGCGACTAGTCACTCTCATCCGAGAATATGCGGACCATTTCAGCGTATTGGTTCCCTTTCGTGCATTCAGTGCCGCAACATTAACCGCACTTGGGGCAGACTCAATTGTCATGCACCCAATGGGCATGCTCGGACCAACGGATGCAACGGTAGCGAATCAATTCAATCCCTTGGATTCTCGCAATCAACAGGCCTTGGGTATAAGCGTTGAAGATGTAACCGCTTACCTAGCATTGATTAAGGAAGATGCCGGGATCCAACACGAAGACCAGTTGGTAACAGCCTTTAACTTGTTAGCGGATAAAGTACACCCGCTCGCGTTAGGTAACGTCAAGCGCCATATGTCACAGTCCAGAATGATGGCGAAGAAGCTTCTCAGCCTTCATATGAATCCCGATGACAATGCTCACCGTGTCTCTACTATCGTGGAGAACCTTACATCCAAGTCGTTCTTTCATGGCCATCCGATTAATCGAACAGAAGCAAGAGAGCAGGTAGGATTGAAGACTGTTGAAAACCCCACCGCTTTAGTAGAGAAGGCCATGTGGCGCCTCTATCTTGAGTATGAGAAGGAAATGCAGATGTCTTCGCCATTCGACGTCGCTTCAGAATTCATGGCCGAGCATCCAGCATTGAACCCCGGCGATACAGCAAGGACGTCAAAGAAAGCAGCAAAAATGGCTTTTATTGAAAGCCTGTCGGCGACGGACTATTACAGAATGGAATATGAGCTAGTTGGTCAAAAGTTGCCGACACATGCAACTTCGGTCACACTGGTCACGTCAAATAAGGGTTGGACTAAAGAGCGTGCTTGATTGTCCGATATATACTTATCGACTCACATAGAGGACAAGTGCAATGAATTCACCTGAGAATTCCCTGATTTCAGTGATGGTTGTGCCCGTTTCTAACGAGCTGCGACTTGGTGGCTCGGTGTTGCCTGATCGATTCGTTAGCGGTTCGGAAGTGCAATCTTTCCCAATAATGGGAGATGATTTCAACTCGTCAGTTCGTCTTTCCCGCAGCGTTGTTGAGGTGATCGTGCCCGCGAATATCACCGCTGGTCATCGCTGACCTGCGACGAATTCCATCCGCTCGATTTCGATCTCGCTCTAGGCAATGAAGAGTAGTACTCTCAAGTTCTCGGATTTGTTGCCACTGGTGCGCCAGTGAGCCAACTAACAGGACAGCGATCCAGTGCCCACTTCATCATCTCGGGCGCGCCACTTTAGACTAGAGCATCTGTCTGCTCTTGGCCGAAAGTGTGAGTTCAGCCTATTTCGGCAACGCAGTCATTCGCAATCAATCCAGTCCGCGGCGAGTTGCAGGGCTGCTTGCAGGGACTGCCGGGCGGCCGCGCTGAGATCTTCGCCAAGTTCGAAGCGCTCGCCGCGTATCGCCAGCAGCCAGCAGGGCGGCGGCTCGCCGTCGTCGATGTCGGCATAGACCTTGAGCACCGCTTGCGGGCTCATGGCATGGGTGGTAAAGCTGGCGTCGCGGGCGGCTTCGATGCGGGCCAGCGAGCAGGGCGCCGGCGCGTCCACACTGGCGTCGACGAACAGCACGCGGCGGCGGCCCTGCAGATCGAGCGCGTGCTCCACCTGCAACTGAAAATCGGTCAGGCATTCGACTTCGCCCCATTCCGGATGGCGCGCTGCGAGGGCGGTGAAATGCTCGACGAACAACGGCCCCAGCGCGTCGTCGCCGCGGCTGGGATTGCCCCAGCCGAAGATCAGCGTCGGCGCGGTCAAGACAGTTCGCGGATTTCGTGAGTTAAGCCGCGATGGTCGCGCGTAGCTTCGTCGATCACCGTGCCGTCAGCGCCAACTATGGCGACTTCGAGCGGCATCTGCCCCAGGGCATGGGTGGCGCAGGAGAGGCAGGGGTCGAAGGCGCGGATCGCGATCTCGATATGGTTGAGCAGGCCTTCGGTGATTTCGACGCCGTCGAGATACTGCTTGGCCACTTCGCGCACCGCGGTGTTCATGGCCTGGTTGTTGTGCGTGGTGGAGACGATCAGGTTGGCACGGATCACCAGGTCGTTCTCATCGACGCGGTAATGGTGGATCAGCGTGCCGCGCGGTGCCTCGATGACGCCGACGCCGCGTTCCTGGCGTTCGCCGGTAGCGATCAGGTCATGGCCGATGATGTCGTCGTCGTGCAGCAGGTCCTTGATGTTTTCCGCCGCGTGCAGCATTTCGATCATGCGCGCCCAGTGGTAGCCCAGCGTCGCACCGGTCACGCTGCCGCCGTCGTAGGCCATGAACTCCTGACGCTCCATGTCGGCCAGCGGGGTCGGGATGCTGTCGCATTGCGTGACGCGGGTCAGGGGGCCGACGCGGTAGGAGCCGTGGTCCGGACCGAGCGACTTGAAGAAGGGAAACTTCATGTAGGACCAGGGCTTGACGTCCTCGGCGATGACGTCCCAATAACGGCCGTAATCGAAATGGTCGAACAGGGTCTTGCCCTCGACGTCGCGTGCGCGCAGCCCGCCGTGGTACAGGTCCATCGCGCCGTCGGAGCGCACCAGGCACATGCCGGCCGAGCGGAAGCGGCCGAAGGCGTTGTACTCGGGCAGGTTCTGCTCGAACAGTTGGCGGATCATGCCGACCGCCTCGCGGCTCCAGGCCACCATCTGGTAGATGTCCTTGAGCAGCGCGGCGCGCTCTTCGGGCGCCAGCGACTTGTTCACGCCGCCGGGAACCGAGCCGGTGCCATGCACGCGCTTGCCGGCCGTCATGCGGATCACTTCCTGGCCGAACTTCCTGAGCAGCACGCCCTTCCTGGCAATCTCGGGATGCGCGGCGACGACGCCGACGATGTTGCGCTGAGCCATGTCCGAGCCGAAGCCGAACAGCAGGTCGGGCGAGGCGAGATGGAAGAAGTGCAGGGCGTGCGATTGCAGGATCTGGCCGTAGTGCATCAGGCGGCGAATCTTTTCCGCGGTCGGCGTCAGTTGCTTGATGCCGAGCATCATGTCCAGCGCCTTGGAGGCGGCGAGGTGGTGCGAGACCGGACAGATGCCGCACAGGCGCTGCACCATGACCGGCACCTCCCAGTAGGGACGGCCCTGGATGAACTTCTCGAAGCCGCGGAATTCGACGATGTGCAGGCGCACCTGATGCACCTTGTTGTCATCGTCGAGCAGTATCGTGACCTTGCCGTGGCCCTCGACCCGGGAGACGGGATCGATGGCGACGCGGCGCAGCTTTTCGGGGGAGACGGCAGTTTCGAGTTCGAAGCTCATGATGATCTCAGTCGTAATGCAGCAGGCCGTGGCCCAGAGTGGGCGTGCGGCCGGCGAGCAGGTCGGTCAGCAGTTTCCAGATCGCGTCGGCCGGCGGCGGGCAGCCGGGCAGAAAGTAATCGACCTTGACCACCTCGTGGATCGGATGCACCTTGTTCAGCGGCAGCGGCAGTTCCGGGTCGTTGGGAATGCCGGCATGACCGAGCAGATACTCGGTCTGGTACACCTCTTCGAGCACGTCGCGCAAATCGAGATGATTGCGCTGCGCCGGCAGGCCGCCGTTGATCGCGCAGGCGCCCACCGCGACCAGGATCTTGCAGTTCTTGCGGAACTCGCGCAGCACGTGCACGTTCTCGGCATTGCACAGGCCGCCCTCGATCAGGCCCAGGTCGCTGGGGCCGCAGTGCTTGATGTCGTTGATCGGCGAGCGGTCGAATTCGATCAGTTCCAGCAGCTTGAGGATGCGCTCGTCGATGTCGAGCAGCGACATGTGGCAGCCGAAACAGCCGGCCAGGCTGGTGGTGGCGACGCGCAGTTTCTTCGCCAGCGGCGGGGCGGCGCTGATCGGTGCGTTCATGGTGCCTTCTCCTTGACCTGGGCGCTGATCGGCGACTTGTCGTACTTGCGTTCGCCGATCGGCACGGCGAAGCCGCGGCGCTTGGCCAGGATCACGCCGACCGGGCAGATGCTGGCGGCGCGGTCGCTCAGTGCGAAATCGGTGTCGGCGAGCTTGCCGGATTCGCTGTTGATGTGAATGCGGCGGCCGAGAATGCCGCGTCCGCCCATGGCGAACACGTTCTTGCCGTCGACCTCGCGCGAGGCCGTGACGCAGAGGCTGCACATGATGCAGCGGTTGAAGTCGAGCAGCACGTCGGGATGCGAGGCATCGACCGGTCGGTCGGGATAGAACATGTCGAAATGCGGCGACATCATCTTCAGTTCGTAGGCCGTCGCCTGCAGCGTGCAGTTGCCGCTTTTCTCGCAGGAAGGGCAGAAGTGGTTGCCCTCGACGAAGAACATCTGCAACATCGTGCGCCGCTTGTCGTCGAGCTCGATCGTGCGGTTCTCGACGTCCATGCCGGGCTGCGCTTCCAGGGTGCAGGCGGAACCGAAGCGGCCATTGACTTTTACCGTGCACAACTTGCACGAGCCGTGCGCGGGAAAATCCGGGTGCCAGCACAGATGGGGGATGTAGACGCCATGCTGGGTGGCTGCCTGCATCACGGTTTGTCCGGCGCGGAAGGGAATATCTTCGCCGTCGAGCTGGAATATGTTCATGTTTCGGCTCCGTTTTGCAAGTGCGCGGCGGCATCGTCGCGGCCGGTCATCTGCCGCGCCTGCGACAGGGCGGCGTCGAGATCGAAGGCCGGCTCGTAGTCGAGCGACTTGAGCCGGCGCTCGTAGGCGGGGCGGAACTTGTTCAGCGTGTCGAACACCGGGTTGCAGGCGGAATTGCCCAGGCCGCAGTGACTGGCGCCCTGCATCAGGCGGTGCAGCTTGAACAGTTCGTCGATGTCGTAGGGCGAGCCGTGGCTCTTTGCGATCTTGTCCATCATGTTCTTCACCAGCGTGGTGCCGACCCGGCAGGGGGTACAGAAGCCGCAGGATTCGTGGGCGAAGAAGTGGGCGAAGTTGCGCGCCACCTCGAACATGTCGCGGGTTTCGTCGAAGATCATGAAGGCGCCGGCCGTGGGCAGGTCTTCGAAAGCGATGCGGCGATCGAATTCGTCTTCGGCGACGCAGACGCCCGAGGGGCCGGAGATCTGCACCGCCTGCGAGTCGCGTTTGCCAAACCCGGCGCCGCAGTCTTCCAGCACCTGGCGCACCGTGACGCCGTAGGGATACTCGTAGATGCCCGGCCGCTCGCAATCGCCGCTGACCGAGAGCAGCTTGGTGCCGGTGGATTTCTCGGTGCCGTGCTGCACATACCAGGCCGCGCCATGCGCGGCGATCAGGCAGGCGGCGGCCAGCGTCTCGACGTTATTCACGGTGGTCGGCTGGTCGAGGTAACCGTGGGTGACGGGGAAGGGCGGGCGGATGCGCGGCCGGCCCGGCTTGCCTTCCAGCGATTCGATCAATGCCGATTCCTCGCCGCAGACATAGGCGCCGGCGCCGAGATGGATCTCGATGTCGAATTCGAAATCGCTGCCGAGGATGTTCGCGCCCAGGAGCCCGGCCGCTCGCCGTGTCGCCAGCGCCAACTCCAGCGGCTCCAGCAGGTAGCGGTACTCGCCGCGCAGGTAGAGCAGGCCTTTTTTCGCGCCGACCACCAGGCCGGCGATGCTCATGCCCTCGAACACCAGGTCGGCATAGGAGGTCAGCAGCACGCGGTCCTTGAAGGTGCCGGGCTCGCCTTCGTCGGCATTGCAGACCACATAGTGCGCCGGATTGGCACCGCTACCGGGCGCGTTGCGGCAGGCTTCCCATTTGAGGCCGGTGGCAAAGCCGGCGCCACCGCGGCCGCGCAATTTGGCCTCCTTGATCTCGGCCAGCGTTTTCTCGGGGCCGTGTTGCATGGCGGCGGCCAGCGCCTGGCCGGGGACCAGGTCGTGCGCCAGCAGGATGTCGCGGCGCCTGATGTTGTCCTCGACCGCGAACCAGTCGGCCGGCCATTCGGCGACCGGGACTTCGCTGCGAATCAGGCCGACCATTTCGCCCAGGCGGGCCTGGCTCATGCCGGTGACGGCGCGGTAATTGACCAGCAGCGCCGGGCCCTGGTCGCACATGCCGGTGCAGGAGGTGGTGTTCACGCTGACCAGTCCATCTTCGGAAACCCGGCCGGGCTCCAGCCAGAGTTTTTTGCACATCGCGTCGATCAGTTCGCCGTTGCCCAGCATGCGGTCGGTGATGTTGTCCGACCAGAGCACGCAATACCTGCCACGCGGCCGGGTGTGGAAAAAGCTGTAGAAGGAGGCGGTGCCGCTGACCTCGGCGCGCGGTCTGCCGATCGCGGCGGCGATATGGGTCAGCGTGGCGGGGGCGAGCCAGCCCAGCTGTTCCTGGGTTTCGCGCAGAATCTGCACGAGCCGCGTGGCGTCGCGGCGATGGCGTTCGAGGACAGCGTTGATGGTATCGGTGTCGGACATGGGAGAACCTCGGAGGAGATGCTGGGCGCATTGATACCGCGATGCAGCATAGTTCAATTGTGTTACGGCAGCTTAACCTGCGTCAACAGTCGTCATGGCCGCTCGTCGGCCCTCTCCGACGGCGTGCGCTGAGTAAAGGAATAGCAGAGTTTTATCGGCTTGACAGCTTTTTCAAGGCTGCTCTGCTAGGATTTCGCCTCACGCGCTTTGGCCCGCCAACCCCCTGCCATGACTGACGACAGCCCCTTTGCCGCACTGGGCAACACCCGAGACACCGGCGAGGTGGAGGCGCAGGTGGGCGAGATCATCCTGGCTTTTGCGCCCGGACACGACCTGCAGCGCGTTGCCGCTGCCTTCGCCCTGCTCGATCGGGCTTTCGACGGCGAGTTGCCGGGCTACCAGAAACTCAAGACCCTGTATCACAACCGCACCCATACCAACGAGGTGGTGCTGTGCACCGCACGCATGCTGCATGGCCTGCATCTGGCCGGCCAGGGACTGGATGCCGACCATATCGACGCCGCGCTGATCGGCGCCCTGATGCACGATGTCGGTTATCTGATGAGTGATGACGAGGCCAGCGGTACCGGCGCGCAATTCACCGAAAGCCATGTCCTGCGCGGCGTCGATTTCACGCGAACCCATCTGGTCTGGCTGCCGCCCGACTTGATGGAAGCCACCACGCGGGTGATCCTGCTCACCGACCACCGCAAGCACCCGGGCTGGGTCAAGTTCGACAATCTGCAGCAGCAGCGCGCCGCCTACGCCACGGCCACGGCCGACCTGATCGGCCAGATGGCCAATCGCGAATATCTTGAGCGGGTGTTGCTGCTGTATTTCGAATTCGAGGAGGCGCAGATGGGCGGTTTCGCCGACATCCACGACCTGCTGGAAAAGACCACGGCCTTCTATCGCACGATCAAGGGGCGGCTCGACCAGGATCTGCTGGGGCTTTCGACCCATCTGGCCCGGCATTTCGGCCAGCAGACCGGCGCTCAGCGGAATTTCTACCAGGAATCGATAGAGCGCAACCTCGACTACCTGGAGCAGGTCGTGAACACCGAACGCAAGCAGCGGCTGAACCGGCTCAAGCGCGGCGGTGTGGTCGAGAAGCTGCGCGGCATGAAGGACCGGAACTGAGAGGCGCTGAGATGGAACGCATCACGATTTCGCTCGATGCCGAGCTGGCCGCCGAATTCGATCGGCTGATTGCCGAACGCGGCTACCGCAACCGCTCCGAAGCGGTGCGCGACCTGCTGCGCGCGCACCTTGAGGAGTCGCGGCAGAAGCGCGGCGAGACGACGAATTGCGTCGCCAACCTGTCCTACGTGTACAACCATCACGAGCGCGACCTGGCCGAGCGCCTGACCAGCTTGCAGCATGGACAACACGATCTGACCCTGGCCACCCTGCATGCCCATCTCGATCACGAGAACTGCCTCGAAAGCGTGCTCCTGCGCGGACCTACGGCGGCGGTACGCAGCTTCGCCGATGCGCTGATGGCCGAGCGCGGGGTGCGCCACGGCCAGCTCAACCTGATCGACGTCGAGGTCGATGCCGGGCGTGCCCACGGCCACGGCTACCGGCCCGCAGGCAGCGGCCATGGCCATGTGCATCTGAAGCCCAAGACTTAGCGTGGCGGAACCCGATCACCTGGTTTTCGCCGCGCCTGACCTCGATGCCGGCGCCGCCTGGCTGGAGCAGCAGCTCGGCGTGACTCTCGCGGCCGGCGGCAAACACGCCCGCATGGGCACCCACAATCGCCTGCTGGGTCTGGGCGAGAACTTCTATCTCGAACTGATCGCGATCGACCGCGAGGCGCCGCCGCCGGGCCGGCCGCACTGGTTCGCGCTCGACAGCCTGCAGGCGCAAGACCGTCCGCGCCTGATCCACTGGGTGGCGCGCAGCGACGACATCGTGCGCGATGCCGCCGCCTGCAGCGAAGACCTCGGCCAGATCCTGCCCATGGAGCGCGGCGACTACCGCTGGCGCATCAGCGTGCCGACCGACGGGCGCCTGCCGGGCGACGGCCTGGTGCCAACGCTGATCCAGTGGGACGTGCCCTTCCATCCGGCCGATCGCCTGCCCGATGCAGGGTGCGCGCTGATGAAGCTGGAAGGCTTCCATCCGCAGCCGGCGCGCATCCGGGCTGCACTGGTCAGCCTCGGCCTGGGCTCACGTCTGGATGTGCATGCTTGCGCCGCCGCGGAGCCGGCGCAATTGGTGGCCTACCTGCGCACCGAGCGAGGTCTGCTCGAACTCGACTGACGCCGCCTCAGTTCGCTGTGCCTGCGGTCAGTCGCGTGTCGCGCGCCAGCCGGTTGCCGACCAGGAAACTGGCGCCGAGCAGGACGATGACCGCGACCCCCACCAGCAGTTCCTTGCCTTCGTACCACTGCGAAACGTCGGCGCGCAGCCAGCGCGCCAGGCCGAAGCCGGCCACCGCAAAACTGATCGCGGCAACCATCAGGCCCATGACGCGCGAGGCAATGCGCGCGCGATGGTCGGCGCGGCGCAGCAGGCGCGCAATCCACAGGCCGTTGGCGCCGTCGGCCAGCAACATGCCGACGGTGAAGGCCAGCCCGAGCGCCAGCGTGTGCGCGATGCCGCCATGCTGGGTGGCGGTGACGGCAAACAGCGCGGCCTGACTCAGGGTGTCGAAGGAGAGCGCGAACAGCGCCCCGACGGCGGCAATCGCCAGCGGATGCGAGGTGGCCTGCAGGCGACGCAGCAGGCCGGCCTTGATGCCTACGGTGGCGACCAATTCACCGGCCGGCGCGGTCAGCACCGCACGCAGGTTGAGGTAGCCCAGCAGGGTCAGGAAGCCGATCGAAATCCAGGTGCCGAGGTCCTCCATCCACACCGGCACCTGCCAGGTGCTGGACGCCAGGCCGACGCCGAGCGCGATCAGCATGACCACGGCGCCATGCCCGAGGGAGAACAGCGAACCGCACCAGCACGCGCGCGCCGGCGCCAGGCGCAGGTTGTGGCGGGTCAGGCCGTCGATGGTGGCGAGGTGGTCGGCATCGAGTCCGTGCTTGGCGCCGAGGACGAAAACCAGGGCGAGCAGGGCGATCCATTCGTTGAGGCTTTCCATCGGCGCGGGCCTTTCCAGTGGGGCGATATGAAGTCTAGTGAAAACTTCATACAAAATCCATGCCCGCTCGGCGGCGCATCAAAAAGCGCTTGCGATCAATCGCCTGCAGAAACTCTGTGGACGTCAGGTGGTTAGCGGCTATGCGCTATTCGCTCGCGGCTATCCGGCTTCCAGCCAGCGCTGCCTGCGCCGCCTCGGCGTCCCGCATCACTTCGACGGGTTCGGCAGCGGGCGTCATTGACCGGCATAAATGCGCCACCGATGATCGGGCCTGTGCGCCTGCACACCGAGCAGCCGGTTGCATGAGTACGTTACCGAACGGAATGCAGACTGCTCCCGGGGCATGGTTGAAAAGATGGGAACAATCGTGGCCTCTGAGCATTATCTGCATACCGGGCAGCGTAGCTGTCACGCCGACGACGGTGGCGAGGTTCCGTGCCAGGGTTCCGGCCAGGACGCCTCGTTTGCGGTCGGTACGTCCTGGCCGGAACCGCGATTCGAGTCGCGCGACCATGAGGTCATGGACCGGCTGACCGGCCTGATCTGGTGTCGCAACGCCAATCTCGCGGAATTTCCACTCACATGGCCGGAGGCACTGGATTTCGTTGCGATCATGAACCGCGAGCAGCATTGCGGCCGGAGCGATTGGCGCATGCCCAATCGCCGCGAATTGCGCAGTTTGCTGAGTCTGCAAACCCGATTGCCGGCCCTGCCGGAACGGCATCCCTTCATCAATGTATTCAACGGCTGGTACTGGAGCGCGACGACAGCGGCCATCAGCCCTGCGCACGCCTGGTATGTGGCGTTCGATGGCGGACGCATGTTTTACGGCGGCAAGGACCAATCGTTCATGCTCTGGCCGGTACGCGGCGAAGGTCTGGACCTTATTCCGCGCACGGGCCAGTCGCTGTGCTTCGACGCTGACGGCAAAGTCGTTGCATGCGCTGGCTCCGGTCAGGACGGCGAGTTCCGGTTCGGCGCCCGCTGGCCTGAACCACGCTTCGAAATTCTTCACGACGGCGTACTGGATCGACTCACCGGCCTGCTCTGGCGCCATGCAGCCAGGCTTACGCCGCAAGCCGTGGTCTGGAGCAAGGCATTGGCCGCCGTGGCCGAATTGAAACGGGAAGATGCGGCAATTGATTGGCGGCTGCCGACAATCAACGAACTGGAAGTGCTGGTGGATTGCGCCACACACAGTCCGTCCTTGCCATCGGGGCATCCTTTCGTCGATGTGCAGGACATTTACTGGTCATCCACCACCAGCCTGTTCGAACCCGATTGGGCCTGGGCCTTGTACCTGGAAAAGGGCGCGACAGGCGTCGGACAAAAGCGCTACGCGGAATTCTCGGTATGGGCCGTGGCATCTGGTCTTGGGACGGAAAAGAGGCCTCGCCGACATGATCATTCGCCGGCCGAGGCCTTTCGGGATTACATCAGGAACCGGCCTTAGGCGACCTTGGCCAGCTTGCGCTCGTCACGCAATTGACGCACGCGATTGTGGTTCTCCGTGGCACCCTGCTGCTGTTGTTGCAGCAGAGTCCTGACGTGGGCCGGCAGGTCTTCCAGCAAAGCCTTGCGATAGGCTTCCAGGGCAGCATCTTCTGCGCCCTCGCATTCTTCGAGCACCGCCAGGTCGTCGTTGCTGCTGACGGCAGTTCTGATATTGATCCATGCGCGACGAAGTGCCCCCGCGGCGCTGCCGTGTTCGATGGGCTTGCCCCCGTGGTGCAACACCTCGATGTTCAGCGCACGAACCGCTTCTTCGCAATTCTGCGCGCGCGTCTGAAAGAATGCCTTGAGCATCGGGTCGCTCGCCCCTTCCGCACAAGTCTTGAAGCCCGTGGCGCCGTCGCGCGAGGTTTCGACCAGATCATTCAATACGCCTGCAATTTTCGCGTCTTCCATTTGATTCTCCTGATGATGTTGGGGGATGGATTCGCACTGTGCGGACGATCCTTCGCAGCGTCCGTACGCGAACGCACGGAACTGCCCATCGCGCGCCAGACGGACGCGAGTTTGAGCGCCCGGCTGATCGTCGCAATGTGCGATGGCAGACAGACGTGGCCGGGCTCGCGCAGTAGTTTCTCGAACAACCATCGTGCTGCGCGCGCTACGTGCGTGCTTGCGTTGGGTTCAACTCCGAAGGGCAAGACAGATGTCGGTTAGTGAAGGCGCTTCGACGGCAAAGCGCTTCCCCATTGTTTGCGTTGGCGGTTCGGCGGGCGGGCTGGACGCCTACATTCGGCTATTGCAAAACCTTCCGGCCGACATGGGCGTGGCGATCATCATCGTCAATCACATCACGGCCATGCCCACCCATCTGCATGAGGTTCTTCCCCGCTTCAGCGCCATGCCGGTCGACTTGATCACGGAAGGATTGCCGATCGAACCCAACCACGTCTTCATCATTCCTGAAAACCGCGATTTGCACGTCGAGAATGGCAAGTTTCGTTTGCTGCCGATATCCAAGCCCAGGGGCTGGCCAGACGTAATCACGGTGTTTCTGCGCTCACTGACCGAATGCTGGGACGGCAAGCTGATCGCCGTAATCGTCTCCGGCTACGACGGCGATGGCGCTGCTGCGCTGTGCGGCATAAAGGATGTGGGTGGCATCACCATCGCCCAGAGACTTGATACGGCGAAGCAGCCGGACATGCCTGAAAGCGCCATTGCGAGTGGTTGCATCGATTTTGTCCTGTCGCCGGAAGACATCGCACGGGAGATAGTGCGCGTGGCGCGCGTCGAAGGCTGACGTTGGAGGATGCAGTCGAACTCCATGCCCGCCTGGCGGCTACCCGCTGCAGTCCTCATCGAGCGACTCCGCGCAGGACCCGGATGTGCCCGAGGATCGGGGCGAACAGCGGTTCGAGATGGCGCCGCATCAGCGGGCCGATCGCGCTGGTGCGGGTCAGGATGGGCATCGCGGCCTCGTTAGAGAGGTGCGAAAGGGCGGCCATCGCTTCGATTTCGCGACCCGCTTCGGTGCACGCGTCGGCAGGGATTTCGAGTTCGCGCAGCGGCGCGAAATAGTTGCCGAGGATGTCGAGCAGCAGATACACGGTCTCGTGCGCCGGCGGCTTTTCCAGCACCAGTTCGGCTGCAGCGAGGAAACTCTGGCCGCTCGGTGCATGGCAGCGCGCCAACTGTCGCGCCCAGGGATCGCCGGCCGCCACGCGCGCCTGCAACTCCGCCGAAAGAGGGAGTCCGGCGCCGGCCGGCAAGGCATCGGGCCGGTATTCGAGAAAGCCGATGAAATAGTGCGGCCGGCGCCTGGCCTTGGTCCACAGTTGTGCGCTGGCCGCGGCGTCGAGCAGGCCGGCGCCGATCACGGCGCGGATCGAGTTCATGGCCAGGACCGGGTCTTCCTCGAAGGGCAGGTGTTCGATCAGGAAGTCGGCCAGGATCGGGCCTATCGTGCCTTCGCGTACGGCGATATGGCCGAGCATGTAGCGCGCCACCTCCATAGTCGGCAGCGCCCACCAGACGCGGCGCGCCAGTTCGTCGCTGAGCGTCGGCGCCAGCGCCACGGCGGTCACCGCCTCGGGCTCGCCGAGCTTGAGCAGGGCTTCGAGATTCTTCGGGCTGGCGTGGCCCATGCGCGTCCAGCGTCGCAGATGCACCGGGTAGCCGCCCGGCGAATCGAGCGCATGGCCGCCGAGCAGTTCGCGCACGCGCATCACGTACAGGTCAGGGCGGCAGTTGCGGTGCAGGCTGATCTTCGCCTCGCCTTTCGGCGTCAGCGCGTGCAGCGTCATCGCGCTCTCGTCGATGCGCACCGCGTGCAGTTCGCCGGCCAGCAGCACGTTGAGGCGCAGCGCGTCCTCGGGGGCCAGGTCAATGGCTTTCAATTGAGCTGAATCCTTCTGCCCCAGGGCACCGGCGCCTTGCCCTTGATCAGCCATAGCACCGGGTAATAGGGCGCCAGTTTGGGAAATTCAGCCTGGCCGTCGCTGAAATACACCAGCGCATCGGGATGCACGCCTTCGCGCGCTATCCAGTCGAACACCGGGGCGAAGGCGGTGCCGCCGCCACCCTCGAACTTGCGCGGCAGGCGCAGTTCCTGCCAGGGTTCGCAGACCCAGGGTGCATCCGGCGCCAGCGCCGCATCGCAGGCCAGCAGCGTGATGCGCACCGGCAGCGTGCCCTTGATCGCGTTGAGTTCGCCGAGGAACTGCGCCAGGTCGGTATCGCTGATCGAGCCCGAGGTGTCGAGCGCGACGTAAATGTCGCCGGCATGGCTGCGCAGGCTCGGCCAGATCACGTCGCTTGACGATTCGCCGCTGCGGCGCGACGGCCGCTGCCAGCTGTAGTCGTCGCGCGCGGCCTGCGACAGGTATTGCGCCAGCGCGGCGCGCCAGGACACCTGGGGCGCCAGCGCGGTTTCCACGAGCCGCGCCAGGTTGCCCGAGAGCTTGCCGGCCTCGCGTGCGCGCTGTGCCGCCCCGGCCAGGTGGCGCTGCCACTGCTGTTGCAACTGCTCCCTTTCCCGGGCAGTGAGCGGCGGCGGGATGTCGTGAGGCGCGTCCACCGTATCGCCAGCGGCAACTCTTGGCGATGTCTCGCCATCGCCATCGGCGGGCGCGGCGGCCTCGCTGCCGGTGCCGCTGCCTTCATCACCGTTCTGGTTCTCGTCCTGGCCGCCCCGGCCTCCCTCGTCGCCGTCCCAGACGTGGTCGTCGAGGGTGTCCTGGTCGAGGCTGTCGTCGAGGCAGGGATAGATTTCCTCGGCCGCCATGCCGCGATACAGGTCGAGCACCTGCGCGCCCAGCGGCGGCTTGAGGCCTTCGTCGAGCAGCAGCGGGTTGATCGCGAAATCGCAGGCCAGGTCCCACAGGCGTTGCACGCGGTGGCCGCGCCGCGCGAAATGGCCGAGCGCGCAATGCAGCGCCTCGTGGGCCAGGGCGAACTGCAGTTCGGCGCTGCTCAGCGAGGCGATCCATTGCGGGTTGAAATACAGCTTGCGCGCATCGGTCGCCGTGGTGCGGCACCAGGGGCCGGCCGCGACCAGCGGCAGGCGCAGCACCAGCGCGCCGAGAAAGGGTTTGTCGAGGATCAGTTTCGCCCGCGCCGACGCAAGCTTTGCCGCGGCGCCGGCGGCAGCCGTAGCCGCGACCTCACTCATAGAGCATGACGTCGGCCACGGTGTTGGCCCAGCCGGCGAACTGCGGCACCGCGAAGAGTTTCGAGCCGATGCCGCGATGCATGTCGGACACCAGCATCACGCCCATCTCCCTGAGCGGCAGGCGCTGCGCGTAGTCGAGGATGTTGCCCCAGACCTGCGGCGCCTGCGGTGTGTTCTTGGCGCGCAGGGCGCGGCCCGCCAGCGCGGCGGCCACGGCGTATTGCAGGTCGATTTCGGCCGGCACCGCGGCGTCGCGGCCGTCGACGATGGCGTCGAGGTCCGGCAGCTGGTCGAGGCTCTCGATCCAGGCCGCGCATTCGACTCCGGCGGCGTGGCCGACACAGGCCGCCAGCGCACCGGCGAGCATTTCCGGGTGGTCGCCGAACTTTTGCAGCGCGCGATGGGCGAACTCCCAGGAGCGCGGACTGGGAAAGGCCATTTCGCCGGCCAGGCTGCGCGCCGGATCGAAATTGAAAATCAGTTCGGGCTTGAAGCGCAGGAAGCCGACCAGCCGCTCGTCGATGCCGTTGGCGTAGGCCCAGAGGGCCCAGTCGTCGAGGTTGACCTCGACTTCGAAGTGCGAGAAGCGGTTGGCCAGCGGCGCCGGCATGGCGTAGGTGACGCCACGATCGCCCTGGCGGTTGCCGGCGGCAAAGATGGCCCAGCCGTCGGGGATGCGGTATTCGCCCAGGCGCCGGTCGAGGATCAGTTGGTAGGCGGCCGCGGCCACGGCGGGCGGCGCCGAGGTGATTTCGTCGAGGAACAGCACGCCGCGCGGGCCGTGACGCTCGGCGTTGGGCAGCAGGGCGGGCACCGCCCACTCGACCGTGTCGCCGACGCGGAAGGGAATCCCGCGCAGGTCCGAGGGCTCCATCTGCGACAGGCGGATGTCGATCACCGGCGCCGCATTGCGCGCGGCGACCTGGGCCACGATCTGCGACTTGCCGACGCCGGGCGGGCCCCACAACATGACCGGCGTATGGTGGCCATCGGCAGTGCTGAGGAATTCGCGTTCGAGGACGAAAGAGAGTTGGGCGGGGCGCATGGGCATGATCGGGTGTCGGTTGGCGGTCGGGAAGGCTTGCGCTGCCGCCAGGAAAATGGCCGCCGCAGGCGCTATGGTATTTGTCGGATAGCCTAAACGAAATTCCTGCCTATTCATCAAAAACATATTTTTATCAATGAGTTGAAAAAAGTAATCGGGGTTTGACGGATAGCCGTCGCGTGGCCGTCGTCCGGCCTGCAACACTCGTCGTCGGACATGGCCGCTGTTATTGAAATACTTAGGATGCGCGGTATGTGCTAAGGTCGCCGCCCCTCGACCATGACTGCTTTGCATGCCCGCCAAGCCCATTTCTGCTGACTTGCCGCAAGGCGAACTGCTTGACCGCTTCGAAAGCGGAACCCTGCAACGCGGCACGGCCTACGCGGCGGAAGGGCGCGTGCGCGTCAAGCGCGTCGAGCACGCAACGGACGAAATTCACGTCGAAGCCGAGGTTCAGGGCACCCGCAAGCGTCCCTACGAAGTCGATCTGTGGCTGGAAACCGATCCGGGCGGCGCGATTGTCGATGTCGACAACTCCTGCATGTGCCCCATGCAGGAGAACTGCAAGCATGTCGTGGCGGTGTTGCAGATACTGCAGCAGAGCGCGGATCTTGGCGGGCTGTTCGGACACGGTGGCGCGATCCAGGGGCAGCAGGGCGACTACCCGGAACCCAGTGCCGCGACGCTCGACTGGCTGGGCTCCCTCGACAAGCCGGAGATGCCCAAGCCGACGCCGCTGCGCTCCCAGCCGCGGGTGGTCTATCTGTTGCAGCCTGGCACCGCGCCCAGTCTTTCCCTGGGCAAGAGCCGGCCGCTGAAAAAAGGCGGCTTCGGTAAACCGGCGATCTACCGGCCGCAGCCCTACGACCTGGGCGCTGCGCGCAGTCATCGCGATTTCATTCTCGACGACGATATTCCGCCCTTGCGCCTGTTCCTGGCGCTGCAGGCCGGCGGCGGCTACTTCTACAACGAAGCCGTGGACCTCAGCGGCGAGACCGGTGCCCTGCTGTTGCGGCTGGCCTTGCGCACGGGACGCCTGTATCTCGATGGCCTGGTCGAACTGCCGCTTGCCACCGGCGCGCCGCGGCCGCTGGGTTTGTTGTGGACCCACAACTCGGCCGGCCTGCAGCAACTGAGCTTCGATCTGCCGCCGGAACTGCAGATGATCCCGACCTCGCCGCCGTTCTATCTGGACACGGCAGGCCGCATGGTCGGCGAATTGCAGTCGGAGTTGTCCGCTCATTTATTGCAGCAGCTGCTGCAGGCGCCGCCGCTGAACGAAGCCGACGCGCCCATGGTGCGCCAGCGACTGGCGCAATTGGCGCGCGAGCGTCAGGTGCCGCTGCCGCTGCCCGATGCACCGGAGGCCGTCGCCGCGGGCAAGCCGAGCGCGCGCCTGGTGCTGACCCAGGGCTGCTTCCGCCACCTCGCGCTGAATCGCCTGCACGACGACCTGGCGCTGGCCGTGCTGCACTTCGACTATCCGCAGGGATTGAGCGTGATCGGCGTGGAGCGGCCTTCGCCCTTCATGCGGCAGCGGGTGGACGGCCAGTGGCAGACGCTGCAGCGCGACCTCGAAGCGGAAGCCGAAGTCTGGCGTCTGCTGCAATCCATCGGCCTGGAAAGCTGGCAGCGCAGCCTGGGAAATTCCCAGCGCCTGGAGGGGACCGAGGATGGCCTGATGCCGCTGCGCAACGACGCGGTCGGCTGGCTATCCTTCCTCAACGAGGGCGTGCCGGCGCTGGAACGCCGGGAAATCCCGGTGCTGTTTGCGGAGGACTTCCCGTATTGCATCGCCCAGGCGGAAGACTGGTTCGTCGCGGTCGAGGAATCGGTCGGCAGCGACTGGTTCGATCTCGATCTCGGCGTCCGCGTTGCCGGCGAGCGTGTGAGCCTGGTGCCGCCGCTGCTGCGCCTGCTGCGCGAGCAGCCGGACCTGCTCGGCGTGGTGCGCGGCCTCGAAGACAGCCAGACCTTTCCCGTCGCGCTCGACGCGCGGCGCATCCTGCCGGTGCCGGCCGGCCGGCTCAAGGCCTGGCTGTTGCCGCTGCTGGAATTTCTCGACGAAGACCGGCCGCGCCTGTCGCGCCACAACGCCGCCGCCCTGGCCGGCCTCGACGAACTGCCGACGCAATGGATAGGCGGCGAGGAATTGCGCGACCTGGGCCGCCGTCTGCGCGATTTTTCCGGCATGACGCGCCACGAGCCGGCGCCCGGATTCACCGCCACGCTGCGCCCCTACCAACAGATCGGCCTCGACTGGCTGCAGTTTCTGCGCGAATACGGGTTGGCCGGCATCCTGGCCGACGACATGGGCCTGGGCAAGACGGTGCAGACGCTGGCCCACCTGCATCTGGAAAAGACCTCGGGCCGCGCCGACCGCCCCAGTCTGGTGGTCGCCACCACCAGCCTGATGGCCAACTGGCGCGACGAGGCCGCGCAGTTCACGCCCGATCTGAAAGTACTGATCCTGCATGGCAAGGACCGCGCCGAACGTTTCGGCGAGATCGGCCAGGCCGATCTGGTGCTGACCACCTATCCGCTGCTGGTGCGCGACCGCGAAACCCTGCTGGCGCAGAGCTGGCATCTGCTGGTGATGGACGAGGCCCAGTTCATCAAGAACCCCAAGGCGCAGGCGCACCAGGTGGCGCGCAGTCTGCAGGCGCGCCATCGCCTGTCCTTGACCGGCACGCCACTGGAAAACCACCTGGGCGAACTCTGGGCGCAATTCGATTTCCTGATGCCGGGCCTGCTCGGCAATGCCAAGCGCTTTACCCAGGTGTTCCGCACCCCGATCGAAAAGCTCGGCGAGGAGGAGATGCGCACGCGTCTGGGCGAGCGGGTGCGGCCCTTCCTGCTGCGGCGGACCAAGGAACAGGTGCTGAAGGACCTGCCGCCGCGGACCGATATGGTGCGCTGGGTGGAGATCGAGGGCGGCCAGCGCGACCTCTACGAATCGCTGCGTGTGGCCTTCGACCGCAAGCTGCGTCTGGTGCTGACCGAACAGGGCGTCGGCCGCAGCCAGATCATGATCTTCGACGCGCTGTTGAAACTGCGGCAGATCTGCTGCGATCCGCGCCTGGTCAAGCTGCCGGCCGCCGAAGCGCTGGTGAAAAAGGGCCACGCCCATTCCGCCAAGCTGGCGACCCTCATGGAAATGCTCGATGAATTGCTCGACGAGGGCCGCAAGGTGCTCCTGTTCTCGCAATTCACCTCGATGCTGGGCCTGATCGAACTGGAACTCGAAAAACGCGGCATCCAATACGCCCGGCTTACCGGGCAGACCCGCGACCGCGAAACCCCGATCAAGGATTTTCAGGAAGGCCGCGTGCCGCTGTTCCTCATCAGCCTGAAGGCCGGCGGCACCGGCCTCAACCTGACCGCCGCCGATACCGTGATCCACTACGATCCCTGGTGGAACCCGGCGGTCGAGGAGCAGGCCACGGCGCGCGCGCATCGCATCGGCCAGGACAAGCCGGTATTCGTCTACAAGCTGATGACCCAGGGTACCGTGGAAGAAAAGATCCTCGCCCTGCAGAACCGCAAGCGCGGACTCGCCGACCAGTTGCTGAAGCAGGGCGGCGAGAGCGGCGAAGGCGGCGGCCACCTGATCACCGCCAACGACCTCGACGTGCTGTTCCAGCCGCTGACCTGAGCCGCGGCATCCGGCCAGGCTGTAAGATTGCCGGCGCCGGATTAAGCGACGCGGCCAGCTGGGACAGCGCTCGCTGCCACCGGAGCGCCCGCTTGGTGTCCATGCGAGGCCGCAAGACGGAAGCAATACGGAGATCGCCGCCGCCATGACAATGAGATTTCACGTGATCGAGACTGGCAAACCGGGCGCAAGCCGTGCCGCGTGTTTGCGCCTGGCGCTGCTCGCCCTGGGGCTGGGGTTGGGCCAGTTTGCGCTGGCCCAACTGGCGCCGGACGGCAGCGCCGAAAATTCACCGGCCGCGCCGAGCGCGCCGGCGAACGCGGGCAGCCCGGACGCGGCTGCCGATATCGAATCGGCGCTGCTGCGCCTGGAGGAGAAATATGCGATCCAGGAAAAGGAGGCCAACGAACTTCGCGACAGGCTGCTCGAACTGGAAAAATCCAATCTTGAATTCACCGCGGACAACCGCCGATTGACGCAGCAGCTTGCGGCCGCGCGCAAGGCGGGAAAGCGGTTTTCGGCAGCGCTGTCGCGGCGGGTTTACCGGAACGTTTCGCGACATGTCGCGGCACTCCCCGGCGCTTCGATTCCCTATGTCGGCGCGGGCGTTTCCGTCGGCATGGCCGGGCTCGATGTCAAGGAGGGCTGCGCGACGCTCGGTGCATTGAACGAACTGAACCGTGCCATGAAGCTGGAGACAGTCGGCGAATCCAAGGTGTGCACCCTGGCGGTGCCCACGCAGGAGGAGGTGATGGCCCAGGTTCTCACGAACTGGCGGACGGCCTATGCGGTGGCCGCTGCCTGGGCCAACCAGGACGAAACCTGGCTGCCGGCCCAGCCGCCGACGGTGCCGCAGGCCCGCGCCAATGAACTGTGGCTGGCCGTGTTCGGCGCCTTTCCGCAAGCCGTCAATCCGGTACCGCAGCGGCCCGGACCGATCCAGCCCATCCCTCCGACGCCGCCGACGCCGCCGACCCCACCGTCGATGAAGTGACCCGCGCTCTCAGTGCGGCGCTCAGACGAAGGCGTCGCCTTCGCCGCCGCCACCAAGCTGAATCTGGCCTTCCTCGGCCAGGCGGCGCGCGACCTTGAGGATTTCCTTCTGCTCGTTTTCGACTTCGGAAAGACGTACCGGACCCTTGGATTCGAGGTCTTCCCGCAGCATCTCGGCGGCGCGCTGCGACATGTTCTTGAAAATCTTCTCGCGCAGTTCCGGCGATGAACCCTTGAGGGCGACGATCAGCGCATCGGACTGAACTTCGCGCAGCAGCAGCTGGATGCCGCGATCGTCGACGTCGAGCAGGTTCTCGAAGATGAACATTTCGTCGAGTATCTTCTGCGCCAGATCCGCGTCGTATTCGCGGACGTTGTCGATGATGGCCGTCTCGTTGGTCTGGCCGACGAAGTTGAGGATTTCCGCCGCGTGTCGAATGCCGCCCATGGCGGTCTTCTTGATGTTGCCCGAGGCGCTGGAGAGTATCCGCGTCAGGGCTTCGTTGAGCTCGCGCAAGGCGGCGGGCTGCACCCCGTCCAGCGTGGCGATCCGCAGCAGGACGTCGTTGCGCAGGCGATCGGTGAAATGCTTGAGGATGTCGCCGGCGTGGTCGTATTCGAGGTGCACCAGGATCGTGGCGATGATCTGCGGGTGCTCGTTGCGGATCAGTTCGGCGACGCTGGCGGCATCCAGCCATTTCAGGCCTTCGATGCCCGCGGTGTCGTTGCCCGACATGATGCGGTTGATCAGCGCGCCGGCCCGGTCGTCGCCCAGGGCCTTGGTCAGCATCTCCTTGATGGTTTCATTGTCGACGGCGACCGGCGAACCCCTGGCGGTCTGCTCGGTGAACTCGTCGATCACCGATTCGACGCGGTCGCGGGCCACCTGCTTGAGCGCCGCCATGGCGTGGCCGATTTTTTGCACTTCCTTGGGACCGAGGTTGCGCAGAATTTCGGCCGCTTCGTCCTTGCCCAGCGACAACAGCAGGATGGCACTTTTCTCGATGCCTTCGCTTTCAGTTCCCACCGCGGCCAACCCATTCCTTGATCATCGCGGCGACCGCCTTGGGATCCTGCTTGGCCATTTCGCGCGCCGCGGCTAACTTGGTTTCGTAGGAGTAGGCTGCGGCGCTGGGCGCCCGCTCGGCGCCCGCGGCCGCCTGGTGCGCGGCGGCACGCGCCGCCGCTTCGGACAATTGCAGCAGCAAGGGCTTGAGCATGCGGGTCCACACCCAGAACACCCCAATGATGACGGCCAGGTATTTGCCGAGCTCCTTCAGCGTGGCGATCAGCTCGGCATTGGCCCACAGCGGCGGTTCGGGCACGACCTCCTTTGCGATCACGGTGAATGGCGCATTGGCGACGTTGAGCGTGTCGCCGCGTTCCTGGTTGTAGCCCATGGCTTCGCGCGCAAGATCGTTGATCTGCTTGAGGTCGGCCTCGGACAGGGGCAGCGGCTTGGCCGGCGCCCGGCTCGCGGCCTGCGGCGTGGCGGCTGCTGCGGTCCGGTAGTTGACCACCACGGCCACCGACAGGCGGCGGATGGCGCCGGGCGCAAGCTTGGTATGGCGCACGGTCTTGTCGACTTCGTAGTTTATCGTCGCGCTCTTGCTGAAATTCTGCGTGGCGCCGGCGCCGGATACGAGGCCCGCGGATTCGCCGGCCTGGGACTGCGGCGCGGTGGCCGGGGCCGGCGGCTGGTTGCTGAGGGCGCCGGGAATCCCGGCTGCGGCGGGGGAGCCGCTGCCCGATTCGGCCGTCAGCTGACTGCGTATGGCCGTGCCGGGAGGCGGGTTGGGGCGGAAGGTTTCGGCCACCTGGTCGGTTTGCGTGAAATCGACGTCGGCCGCCACCTGGGCGCGGACATTGCTGTCGCCGACGATGGGCGCGAGGATCGTCTCTATGCGATTAACATAAGCGGCCTCGATGTCGCGCACATATTTTATCTGCGATGCATCGAGTCCGGCATCGCGCAGGGGATTCTTCTGTTGCGACAGCAGGTTGCCGTCCTGGTCGATCACGCTGACATGGTTCGGGGTCAGCTGCGGGACGCTCGATGCGACGAGATTGACGATGCCGGCGACTTGGGCGGCTTCGAGGCGGCGGCCGGGAACGAGACTCACCAGCACCGAAGCCGAGGTCTTCTGGTCGTCGCGCAGGAAGGAGGACTGCTTGGGGATGGCCAGATGCACGCGAGCACCCTTGACCGCCGCGAGCGACTGCACCGAGCGTGCCAGTTCGCCTTCGAGTCCGCGCTGGTAATTGACCTGTTCGGCAAACTGGCTGATGCCCATTTTCTGGTTTTCGAGCAGTTCGAAGCCGACCAGTCCGCCCTTGGGCAGGCCCTGCGCGGCCAGGCGCAGGCGGGTGTCATGGACTACGGCCTGTGGCACGAGGATGGTGTGTCCGCCTTCGCTGAAGTGGTAGGGGACGTTCTGCTGCTGCAGGGCGGCGACGATGTTGCCGCCGTCCTTTTCGTCGGCGATCGAGAAAAGCACGGCATAGGAAGGCTCTTTGGCCCACAGCAGACCGCCGATCACAACCGCCAGGAACAGGGCGAAGCCCAGCATGGCAATCAGCTTCTGGCCGGCGCCGAGGCGTGCAAAGGCCTCCACCGAAATCGGGAAGCCTGTTGCTGCCGTTGCGGTTTCTGCCATTGTGTCTTGTACTGTCCTGTATTCAGCGTGGTTTCCGCGGTCGGCCTACCCGCGTGCAGAGTATGGATTGGCACAGCAAGACTGATTCCTGAAAGAAGCGGCAATTTTTACCGGTATATCGGATACCCGTTTCCTTGTTTGCCAAGCTTGATTCTGCCATCATCGCAGCACATGGTACTTCCATCAGACACTGCCAAGCCCCCAGGCGTTCCGGCTCCGGCCGCCCAGGTTGCGCCCGAAGAGGCCTTGCGCCTGACCGAGGCATTCCGCATCTTCAGCCAGGCCTCCGAGGAACTGAGCGGGGCCTACAGCGAACTGCAGGTGCAGGTGGCGCGGCTTACCGAGCAACTGGCGGCCGCCAACGGCGCCCTGCGCCAGCAGTACCAGGAAAAGGCCGCGCTGACGGAACGCCTCAGCCTGCTGCTCGATGCGCTGCCGGCCGGCGTCGTGGTGCTGGACGATGTCGGCAACGTGGTGCAGACCAATCCCGCCGCCAGCGACTTTCTCGGTGGCGTCGATCTCGACGCGGGCTGGGCGGCGATTTATGCGGAGGCGCTGACGCCCGGCGATACCCCCGGTGAATTCATTGCCGGCGAACGGCGTCTCGCGGTCGACGTCACGCCGCTCGATTCGGCCGGCGGCCGCATCGTGCTGCTGCACGACATCACCGAGGCGCAACAGTTGAAAACCCAGGCCGCGCGCACCCAGCGTCTGGCCGCGATGGGCGAAATGGCCGCGCAACTGGCGCACCAGCTGCGCACGCCGCTGGCGGCCGCGCTGCTGTATGCCGGCAATCTCGAAAGCGCCGAAATACCGGCGCACAGCCGGACCGCGATCGCCGGCAAGACCGTGGCCCAGCTCAAGCACATCGAACACCTGATCCAGGACATGCTGCTGTTTGCCCGCGGCGAAGTGCTCGGCCGCGAACATTTCGCCGTGAGCGATCTGCTGGCCGAACTGGCGCGCAATTTCGAGCCGCTGGCCCTGTCCGCGCGCGCCGGATTCGTCGTCGCGGACCACAGCGACGGAGCCTTGCTCACCGGCACGCGCAAGTCGCTGGTGAGCGCCCTGACCAGCCTGCTGGAGAATGCCCTGCAGGCGGTCGACGGCCGGTCGGCCGGACGCATCGAACTGTCGGCCCGCTGCGAGGAGGAAACGCTGCAACTGGCCGTGACGGACAACGGCCCCGGCATGGACGCGGCGACCGCGGCGCGTCTGTTCGAGCCTTTCTTCACCACTCGCAGCAACGGCACCGGCCTCGGTCTGGCGATCGCGCGCGGTGTGGTGCGTGCCCATGGCGGCGGTATCGATGTGGTCTCGAATCCCGGCGCCGGTGCCCGCTTCATGGTCAGTCTGCCATGTCCGAAAAACTGAACATCCTGGTCGTCGAGGACGACGATGCCCTGCGCGACGCGCTGCAGATCACCCTGGAGGCGGCGGGCCACGCGGCGATCGGCACCGATGGCGGGGCCGCGGCGCTCGAAGCGCTGCGCGGCAAAAGCTTCAACATGGTGGTTTCCGACCTGCGCATGAGTCCGATGGACGGTTTGGTCCTGCTTGGCGAAATCCGCAACCGCCATCCCGGCTTGCCGGTACTGCTGATGACCGCATTCGGTGACGTGGACAAGGCCGTCGCGGCGATGCGCGGCGGCGCCTGCGACTTCATGCTCAAGCCCTTCGAACCGAAGGCCCTGATCGACCAGATCGCCCGCTATGCGACACCGCCCGCGCCGGCGGCAGGCGTCGTCGCCGTCGATGCAAAAACGCGCGCCACGCTGCTGCTGGCTGCGCGCGTGGCACGCACCGATGCGACCGTGCTGCTGACCGGCGAATCGGGCGTCGGCAAGGAGGTGTTCGCGCGCTACATCCACGACCAGTCGCCGCGCGCCAAGGGGCCTTTCGTCGCCATCAATTGCGCGGCGATCCCAGACAACCTGCTCGAAGCCACCTTGTTCGGCTACGAAAAAGGCGCGTTCACCGGTGCGCAAACGGCCCAGGCCGGCAAGTTCGAGCAGGCCAACGGCGGCACCCTGCTGCTCGATGAAATATCCGAAATGCCACTCGGCCTGCAGGCCAAACTGCTGCGCGTGCTGCAGGAACGCGAGGTCGAGCGCGTCGGCGGCAAGAAGCCGGTGGCGCTCGATATCCGCGTGCTGGCGACCTCCAACCGCGACATGGGCGGCGAAGTGCGGACCGGGCGTTTTCGCGAAGACCTGTTCTATCGCCTGAATGTGTTCCCGCTCGAAATCCCGCCTCTGCGCGAGCGGCCCGGCGACATCGTGCCCCTGGCGCGCCTGGCACTGGCGAAAATGGCCGCTGCGGCGGGGAGGGCGGCAACATTTGCCGCTTCTGCCGAGGAGCGGCTGGCCGCCTACGTCTGGCCGGGCAACGTGCGCGAACTGGAGAACGTCGTACAGCGTGCACTGATTCTCGAACCGGGGGAATCGATCCGGGCGGAAAGTCCGCCGCTCGACCGCCTGGCTGCCGTGGCCGCAATGACCGCCGGGGCGGGCGAGTGCGCGGCGGAGCCGGCCCCGGCCGCCGTGTCGCCAGCGCCAACTCTCGGGCCGGGCTCGGGCGACGGCGGCGCGCCGCCCAACATGAAGGATCTGGAACGGCAGCACATCCAGGAAGTGCTGGCCCGCGTCGGCGGCTCGCGCAAGAAGGCGGTGGCCATCCTCGGTATCTCGGAACGCACCTTGCGCTACAAGCTGAACCAGTATCGCGCCGAAGGCCGGCTGGCGGGGAGCGAGGACGAATGAGGCGACCAAGCCTGTTGGCACGCCATTTGCTGTTTCTCAGCTGAACAAACTTATTGAGGTTCCCCGGCCATGGCCATCGACACCCGACAGATCGACCAGATGCTCTCCGAGCTGCGCTCGGCAGCGTCCTTGGCGGGCGGAAAATCCGCAGGCAGCGAGCCGGTTGCGGGCGGCCCCGACTTCGCCCAGGTCCTGAAGAGCACCATCGACGAAGTCAGTGCCGCCCAGGTCGATGCGCGCAAGCTGGCGGAGGATTTCTCCAGCGGTCAAAGCGACGTGAACCTGCAGGATGTGATGATCAACCTGCAAAAGGCCAGCCTCTCCTTCCAGCAAATGGTCCAGGTACGCAACCGGCTGGTGTCGGCTTACCACGACATCATGAACATGCAGGTCTGAGTCCGCGTCCCCGGCAGGCGCTTTGGTTGGCCGACTGCGCCTCAAGTCTCCCGCCTGGATGCCGTTAAGCGGAACAGGCCGAAAAGAAAAAAGGGAAATCATGTCTGTAATGCGCGTGGCGTGCACCGTCGGGCTGCTGGCCTTGGCCGTTGCCGGGCAGGGCGCGAGCGCCGGCGGCAACTGGCAGGGCATTCTTGTCGGGCGCAGCGAAACCATAGAAATCGACCGCACGCGCATTGAACCGGCCTCCGCCGGCGCCACGGCCTGGAGCCGGGTCAAGCTGGATCGCCCGGTCAATGATCCCGGCGGCGTCTATGACGCGATTCACGCCCAGAATCTCTACGATTGTGCCGCCCGCCGCTTTACCACGCTGCGCAGGGTCTATTTCAACGGCGACAGCCGGGTGCGCGAAGACGTCGTGGCGCGTCGGCGGGCTAATGCGGTGGCTGTCGGCAGCATCGACGAGCGCTTGTTCAATGTCGCCTGCGGCGCCAAGCTTGCCGCTGCACCAGCCGCGCAGGATGCCGAGTCCGCCCCGGCGGCGGTGGAGACGGCGAAAGTCACGCCGGTCGAACGTCCGGCCGCGATGCACGCCGACATGCGCAGCATGGCTGCGGAGACCGGCGCCCGACGGCTGACGCCGGTGGCCGATACGGTGCCGGTGCCGGCAGCGGACAAGCCGAAACTGATCGTCCTGCCGCTGATCGACAAGGCCGCGGCGGCCGAGGCGGCGGCGCAGGCGGCAAAGGCCGGGGTTGCCGGCGGGCAGAAGCCCGCGGCCGCAAAGCCTGCGGCCGCGACAGCGCTGGTGATCCCGCGCGACGTGGATTCTGCTGCCGCCAGGCGGCAGCGGGAACTGCACTACGCCACCTCTGGTCCGCGCAAGGCCGTGCGAAAAAAGCCGGCAGCTGACAGGGTGCCAACCGCGCCGGCTGCGCCCAGGCGCATCGAATGGGCCTACGAGGGCGAGGGCGGACCGTCCCATTGGGCACGCCTGCGCAGCGACTACGCCGCGTGCGGCAGCGGCAAGCGCCAGTCGCCGATCGACATTCGTGACGGCATAGCGGTCAATCTCGAAAGCATCAAGTTTGATTACCGGCTGGCGCAGTTCCGCATCGTCGATAGCGGCCACACCGTGCAGGTCAAGCTGGCGCCCGGTCAGGGCCTGACCGTGATGGGCAAGCGCTATGAATTGCAGCAACTGCAATTCCACAGGCCGGCGGAAGAAAGAATCAACGGCCGCGGCTACGACATGTCGGCACACCTGGTGCATCGCAGCGAGGATGGGCAAATCGCCATCGTCGTGGTGTTGCTCGAAAAAGGCGCCGAGCACCCGTTGATCCAGACCTTGTGGAACAACCTGCCGCTGGAGCAGGGTGTCGAATTTGCGGCCGAGGACGCCATCGATGCGAACGGCCTGTTGTCGGAGAATCGCGCGTACTGGACCTATATGGGTTCGCTGACGACGCCGCCCTGCACCGAGGGCGTGTTGTGGATGGTGCTGAAGCAGCCGGCACAGATCAGCGCGGAACAGTTGGCAATCTTTTCGCGGGTGTTTCGCGGCAATGCCCGCCCGCTACAGGCGGCCAACGGTCGGCTGATCAAGGAATCGCGCTGAGCTGAGCGCCACGGAAAGTTGGCGCTGGCGACACGGCGGCCGTGCGTCGCGGCGCTGCCCGCGCTCAGACCTCGCCCAGACCGCCGCACTTGGCGGCGCTCACCGTGTCCGGGATCGCTGCATTGATCGCTTCGACCAGCGCACGCATCTGCGCGATCAATGCGCAGCAGCGGATTTCTATCTGATGGCTTGAGGCGTTCTCGCGCAGTGCCGCGTGCAGCGAGGCCGCGGCAGCGGATGCCGCATGGGCGCCGATGGTGCCGGTCGAGCCCTTGAGGGTATGGGCCAGTCGATGCAGTGCGGCCCGATCGCCGGTAACAAGGGCTTCGGCAAGTGCCTTGGTATCGTTCGCATGGGTCTGGGCGAACAGGCTCAGCATCTGTCGGTGCTTGGGGACGCTGCCGCGCAGCAGCGTCAGGCCATGTTCGATATTGAGACCGGCAACCTGCGCCAGCCGTTGCCGCCAGGCGTCTATTTCGGCAGGAGCGATCCTGGTCCGCGGCGCCGGGCTCGGCGCCATATCCCGGGCCGGCGCCAGCGCCAGTCCCGAGCTCGGCATCCATTTCAGCAGCGCCGCGTAGAGGTCGTCGGGATTCACCGGCTTGGTGACAAAGTCGTTCATGCCCGCCTCGGCGCAGGCGTGCCGGTCTTCCTCGAAGACATTGGCGGTGATCGCCAGGATCGGGGTGTCGGCGCGGCCGGGCAGGGAGCGGATGGCGCGGGTTGCCTCGATGCCGTCCATGCGCGGCATCTGCATGTCCATCAGAATTAGGTCGAAGGGAATGGCGCGAGCCTTTTCCAGGGCATCGAGGCCGTCCACGGCAATATCCACGGCCAGTCCGGCACCGTGCAGCAGTTCCATCGCGACTTCGCGGTTGATGGCGTTGTCCTCGGCCAGGAGCACGCGCGCGCCGCCGTGGCGACGGCGCAGTTCCGTTGCGACATCCTCCATTTTGACTTCGTTGACGACGGGCATTACGCCCGTACCACGCTGCAGTCGCGCAGTGAACCAGAAGGTGCTGCCGTCCCCCGGTGTGCTCTCGGCGCCGACTTCTCCCCCCATCAACTCGGCCAGTCTCCGGGTAATGGCCAAACCGAGGCCAGTGCCGCCATACTTGCGCGTGGTCGAGGCATCGCCTTGCTCGAAGGCGTGGAACAGGCTGGCGATCTTGTCGGCGGCGACGCCGATCCCGGTATCGGTCACTTCGAAGCGCAACAGAAGATTGTCGCCTTTCTCGTGCAGCAGCCGGGCGCGCAGCGTGACGCCCCCGCTTTCGGTGAACTTGATGGCGTTGATGGCATAGTTGAGCAGGCCCTGGCGCAGGCGCGTGGCGTCGCCGCGCAGCCAGACCGGCGCCCCGGCGGCGTCGAAGGTGATGCTGAGCCCCTTGCCGCGGGCGCGGTCGGAAATCAGCGAAGAGACATGATCGAGGACAGACGAGAGCGGGAAGTTCGCCTGCTCCAGGGTCAGCTTGCCGGCCTCGATTTTCGAGATGTCGAGGATGTCGTTGATCACGGCGAGCAGGTGATTCGCCGTCGCATCGATCTTGGCCAGCCGGTCGGCCTGTTCGGCCGTGGGATTGCTGCGGCGCAGGATATGGGTGAGGCCGATGATCGCGTTCATCGGCGTGCGAATCTCGTGGCTCATGTTGGCGAGGAACACGCTCTTGGCGAGGTTGGCGGCTTCCGCCTGGCGCATGGTGGCAGCCAGTTCGCTGGTGCGTTCGCGGACGCGCGCTTCGAGCCGGTCGTTCAGTTCGCGCAGCGCGAGTTCGGCACGCTTGACCTCGGTGACGTCGCGCACCGTTCCGATGACCCCGATGATTTCACCGCGGGTATTGCGCAGTGGCGCCGTCAGGGCCGATGCCCAGCCCGAGCGCCCGGTACGCTTGACCGCGAAGGGGAACTCGATGGCATCGGGAGTCTCGCCGGCCAGTGCGCGCTCGACCCTGAGCATGACACCGCTTTCCGCCATGAAAGGCACGATCTCCCAGGGATCGTGGCCGATCACGTTTTGCGCCGCCATGCCGGTGAGCTGTTCCATGTACGGGTTCCATACCCGGTAACGCAGGTCGGGGCCATACACGATGATTCCTTCGCTGGCACTGGCGATGATTTCCCGGTTCATCTGGTTCGATTCGAGCAAGGCGAGTTCCGTGTATTTGCGCTCGGTAATATCCTGAATCAGGCCGCGCATTTTCAGTGGCCGGCCCGCGTCGTCGAACTCGACGCCGCCGAGGCCGCGCACCCAGCGTTCGGCGCCATCGTTGTGACGCAGGATGCGGAACTCGCGGTCAAAAGACTGGTTGCGGCCGAGCACATCGTCCTTCAGATAATCCAATACCGCGAGGCGGTCATCCGGATGGATCAGCGCCGCCCATCCGGCCATTGACCGCTCATAGGAATCATTGATGCCGAAAATGCGGTCGAACACCTCCGAACTGGTCCATCGCGCGGTATCGGCGTCGATGGAGTAGCTGCCGAGTCCGGTGATGATCTGCGACTCCCTGAGCAGATGCTCGCTTTCCCGCAGTTCGTCCTCGCGCAGGGCGACGATTCCGAGCAGCTGGTTGAAGCTGCGGAACAAGTCGCCTATTTCATCCTGGCGGGTGACGGTCAGCGGCTCGGGGCGGCTGTTGGCCGTGGACATCGCGACCAGGCTGCGGGCTGCGGCAATCACCGGTGCCAGTTGGCGCCTGATCATCCACCAGGTCAGTCCGCCGGCCAGCAGGGTAAGAAAGATCGCCGCGATCAGCATGCGCTGCTGCAAGGCGCGGATCGGGGCAAAGGCTTCCGCGGTCGGCAGCGAGACCGCCAGGTACCAGCCGGCGACGGAGACGGACTTGACCGAGATCAGCACTTCCTCGCCCAGCGGATTGACGAATACTTCCGAGCCCTCGAAGCCGTCAAAAAAACGGTCCATGATCGGGTTGATGCCGGGGGCGGGGAGGAATTCGAGGTTGCGCTGTTCGTCGGTGGCGGTGACGATCAAGCGGTGCTGCGGCGCAACCAGCAAATAGCCACCGGTCTTGCCGTAGCGGCCTCCGGTTATGTTGTTCAGGAAATTCAACTCGCCGAAATTGATCACGCCGACCAGGGCGCCGATCACCGTTCCGGCCGCATCGTGTATCGGCGCTGCCAGGCCGACGGCGGGTCCGGGGAACTTCGCGCCCGCGAACGGCCGCCCGACGCTGGTGACCCCTTCCTTGAGAGCGGCGGCTACGCTATCGAATTCCACGGCGTCGGCCTGGAGACGCTCCGCACCGTCCGGCACTGCGGCGATCAATGTGCCGTCCGGCCGGTAGACGCTGACGCCGCCGTTGAACAGGCTTGCCAGATAGGGGCGCCGTTCCAGCAGTGCCTGGATCGCCGCGGAGCCCTGCGGTATGGCCGGGACGACGAGTGGCGCGAATTCGGTCAGCGTGCCCAGCCGGTTTGCCAATTCCTGATCGATCTTCTTGCCGATGAACGACGCGGCGGAGAACTGCTGCTCGCCGAGCAGCCTTTCTATATCCTCGCGCAGGGTGCGGCTGGCGTAGAGCGCCAGCGACCAGATGCCGAACAGGAAGATCACCAGGGTAAACAGGGTCACCCGCGCCTTGAGCGACCATTTTTCCGGGAAATGCCAATTCATGCGCTTCTGCACCCCTTTGAGTCTGTTCAGCGAACGCCACCGGGGCGATTGCGGCTATCGCATAGCAGGGATGCGCGGCAGCCAATTGCCCGCGTCCGTATGCACACCGTGTGGCGCGACTTTAGCATCTTCTCCTCGCCGTTCGCCGCCGCAGTTACCGCCGCCGGGCGCGGGAATCTCGGTTAAAGTTGGCGGCTGCCGTGGCGGCAGCGCCACGGCTGACAACAGCGACAATCGCAATCGGAAAGAGGGCTTGGGCGTGGGAATCGGAAAGATGATGGACGGGGAGGCTGCCGGCTTGCGCGGTTTTGCCCCGGTGCGCAGTCTGCAAGGCGTCAGGCGACTGGCAATTCTGTGTTCGACGCTAGTGCTCGGCGCCTGCGGCGACAGCCAACTGGCTTTCGTCACCGAAGGCGACCCGGGGCAATCGCTTTCCGTGATTCGCGAGCAGGCCTATCTTGCCGGACCGTGGCAGACGACCTTGATAGTCGCCGGCACGCCACGGTGCCAGCGGCGCTATCCGCTGCCGGCAAAGACCATCCGCCAGTTCACCATGGATGTCCATCGGCCGCAGTCCGGCGTGTTCATACTCAACCTCGACAACAACTGGTACGTTACCGAGTTGCAGGACTGCGGCTTCCAGGCCTATAAGACGCCGCCGCCCGCACCGGGGGAACTCGCCGGCCGGTTTGGAGTCAGTGACGGCGACCTGCGCTATGTCCCGGCGCGTTCCGCGACGGGCGGCAGCTCCCGTTCGCGTGCGGGTGGCAGGTGATTCCTGCGATGACCGGATTCGCGCCGACCCGGAGCCAGTCTTGCCGTGGCGCACCGCAGCCTCCAGGTGCGGCATGCTGAAACGCATCGGCGTCGGGAATCTGCGCATCGGCATGCACATCCACGAATTGTGCGGATCGTGGATGGATCATCCGTTCTGGCGCACGCGCTTCATCCTCGACAATGCCGAGGACATTCGCCGCCTGCGCGCAAGCGGCATTACCGAAGTCTGGATCGATACCGCGCTGGGACTCGATGTGCTGCCGGCGGAGCCGCGCGCAGTAGTACGCACCGAAGCCGAGGTTGCGGCCGAGGTGGATCAGGCCTTGGCGCAGGCGGACAGGCCGGGCGCGCCGCACGGACGGGTGGCCACCATCGAAGAGCTTGCGCGCGCCGTGAAGATCTGCGCCCGCGGCAAGAGCGCCGTCATCTCGATGTTTCACGAAGCGCGCATGGGCCAGGCCATATCGTCCACGGCTGCCGACGCGCTGGTCGATGAAATATCGAGTTCCGTGATGCGCAATCCCGGCGCGCTGATCAGTCTGGCGCGGCTGAAAACCGCCGACGATTACACCTACCTGCATTCGGTGGCGGTATCGGCACTGATGGTGGCGCTGGCCAGACAATTGGGGCTGGACGCGGCGATCACCCGCGAACTCGGCAAGGCGGGCCTGCTGCACGACTTGGGCAAGGCCAGGACGCCGATCGAGATCCTCAACAAGCCGGGCAAATTGACCGACGAGGAATTTGCCATCATCAAGCGTCACCCCGAACAGGGGCACCAGATCCTCATGGCGGGCGCGGCAAGCGGCGAAATTCCGCTCGACGTGGTGCTGTATCATCACGAAAAGATGGACGGCGCAGGCTATCCGCGGCGCTTCAAGGGCGATGAAATCAGTCTCTACGCAAGAATGGGGGCGGTCTGCGACGTCTACGATGCGATCACCTCGAACCGGCCTTACAAGGACGGCTGGGACCCGGCCGATGCGATACGCAAAATGGCCGAATGGTGCGGCGACCACTTCGACAGCCGCGTGTTCCAGGCTTTCGTCAAGTGCATCGGTATTTATCCGATCGGCTCGCTGGTGCGCCTGGCGTCGGGGCGGCTGGGCGTCGTCATCGAACAGTCGGGCGGTTCATTGCTGGCGCCCTGCGTCAAGGTGTTTTTCTCGACCCGTTCGCAGTCGCACATCCCGCCCGAAGTGATCGATCTTTCGCTTCCCGCGGCAAAGGACAAGATCGTCAGCCGAGAGGATGCGAGCCACTGGGGACTGAAAAATATCGAGCGGTTCTGGGTGCCCTGAATGCGGCTGCCCCACACGCAATGGCCGGCGCGGGCAAGCATGACCCGGAGCGATCCGGCGCTGAACGATTGGGCTCGCCGCGGCGATCGACATCCCTTGGCGCCGGCCTTGCTCGCCCAGGTGCTGGCTGCGCTGATCGCCGGCGGTTTGGCGCTGCTGCTGGTCCCCGCCTTGTTCGGGCGACCGCTGCTTCTCGCCACGTTACAGGGCGCGCTGGCGCTGCTCATCGCCTGGCGCCTGCGCGCGCCGGTCTGGTGGCTACCGATACATTTCTGTTTCCTGCCCTTGGTCGTCCTGGCTCGCGGCATGGCTCTGCCCGGCTGGGTCTGGGGCGGCGGATTCGTGCTGCTGCTGCTGGTTTTCTGGCGTACCGACAGGAGTCGCGTGCCCCTGTACCTGACCAACCGCCGCAGCCGGGACGTCCTGCTGCAACTGCTCCCCGCCGGCCCCTGTCGGGCGATCGACCTGGGTTGCGGCGATGGCGCGGTGCTACGCCACCTGGCAGCCGCCCGTGCGGACTGCAGCTTTGTTGGCGTCGAGCATGCGCCGCTGACCTGGGCCTGGGCCTGGCTGCGGGCGCGTGGTCAGCACAATCTCAGTATCCATTGCGGTGACTTCTGGACCCATTCGCTGGACGGCTACGACCTGGTTTATGCGTTTCTGTCGCCAGCGGCGATGCCGGCGCTCGGCATCAAGGCGCGCGCCGAGATGTCTTCCGGCGCCCGCCTGGTCAGCAATAGCTTCGCCATCCCCGGACAGGTGGCGCTGGACGTAATCGACGTGCCTGACGCGCGCAAGACGCGCTTTTACACCTATGATTGCGGCCGGTCGCAATGAGCGCCAGGAGCGACCGGTACCATGCCCGCAAGGATTCCGGCCGCATGCCCCGTCGTCCGGCAATATTGTGGCGGCACGGATATTGCGACATGGGCATTGCGACCAGGTGCCGCACTGATGAGACAAAGGTAAACCATGGCTGATGCTGCCCCGCTTTCCGAGACCGAACTTGCGCGAGAAACCCTGCGTCGGCTCGCATCGAAAAAGATTCCTGCGACGCCGGACAACTATCGGGCGGTTTATTTCGAGATATCGGGCGCGCCGCCAACGGCGTCCTTCCCCGAACGCGAACTGAAGGGCTTGCTTGCCGGCCTGCCGCGCAACGGTGCGGAGCAACTGCGCTTCGTGCGCCAGTTCGAAGCCGGGGTTGCCAAGGGTAGCTGGGAAGGCGTCGGCAGCGCCTTGGCTGAATTCCTGGGCAAGTCGGGCAGCGAGTCGCACAATTGGCCGGGCCTGATCCGGGAGCTGCTGCTGCAACTGGAAACCCACCATGCCGGTCTCACTGCCGCCAAGAAAAAGGAGGCACTGGACCGGGTGCTGTCCGGTTCCGGCAGTCCCGAACTGCAGCTTGGTCGGCTGCAGGCCTTGATTCGTTCCTGGTCGCAAAATGCGTTCGTCGACCGGGCCGACACGGCCGCGCCCATGGTTGATGCGGTTCCTGCGCCAACGCCATCGGCCGCGGTGCCGGCACCGGCGCGGAGCGCGTCGAGCCCGTCGTCGGGCTGGCAATTGGGGACCAACGAGTTGCGGGAAATCATCGTCCAGCTGCTCGACAACACGCTTTCGATCGTGTTGCGCGATAGCCCCGATCTCGCCGCGGAGGCGGCCGAGATATCGCGCTCGGTACACGCCGCGCAAACCGCCGAGGCATTGAACGGAATCTCCGAACGCCTGAAGAAGCTCAGCTACCGGGCGCTGTTCGTCGCCGAGGACCAGTCCGAGCTGAGCGCCGCGCTGATGCATCTGGTCCAACTGATCATCGACAACATCAGCGAACTGGTGGTCGAGGATCAGTGGTTGACCGGCCAGATCAAGGTGGTGCGCGATCTGATCCAGCAACCGCTCAGTCTGCGCAGAATCGATGACGTCGAGCGCCGCATGAAAGATGTCATCGTCAAGCAGAGTTCGCTGAAGAAGAACCTGCACGAAGCCAACGATCGTCTCAAGTTCATGCTGGCGACCTTCGTCGATCGCCTCGCCGATTTCTCCGAGGCGACCGGCGATTACCACAGCAAGATCGAGGGCTACTCGGAAAAGATCAGCAAGGCCGGCAATATCGCCGAACTCACCGAGGTGCTCGACGAGGTGATGCGCGCGACCCGCGTGGTCCAGGTCAATGCGGCGCGCTCGCGCGACGAGCTGAGCACCATGCGCACCAGGGTAAGCGACGCCGAGGAGGTGGTGGCGCGGCTGCAGACCGAGCTGTCGAGTGCCAGTGAACTGGTGCGGCTCGATCAATTGACCGGCGCGCTGAACCGCAAGGGCCTCGACGATGCGCTGGAAAAGGAGATCGCCCGTCTCAAGCGGCAGAGCGGAACATTGAGCCTGGCGCTGCTCGATATCGACAATTTCAAGAAACTCAACGATACCCTGGGGCATGTCGCGGGCGACGCGGCGCTGGTACATTTGTCGAAAGTCGTGCGCGAATCGGTGCGCCCCCAGGACACGCTGGCCAGGTATGGCGGCGAGGAATTCGTCGTGCTGTTGCCGAACACCTCGGTCGAAGACGGCGTGGCGGTGATGACGCGGGTGCAGCGCGAACTGACGCGCGAGTTCTTTCTTAACAACAATGAAAAGGTGCTGATCACTTTCAGCTGCGGCGTGGCCGAAATCCGCATTGCGGAAGATCCCTACGAGGCACTGAAGCGCGCCGACGGGGCGATGTATCTGGCCAAGCGCGTCGGCAAGAACCGCGTCATTCCGGCCTGAGATCCCGCCGCCTGGCAGTGTTTCCGCGAAGGGCGTGGCCGCCGCAAGCCGATTGCGGCACGCTTCGCAATCCGGCTGACGCCAGCCGCACGGCCGTGGATGTCGGCCGCAATCGGCGAGCATGCGATCAACTCGGCTATTGATCGTCGCTTTCGCCGGGCACGCCTTGCGTTAACCTGCTTGGCATGGTTCGACAATTCCGCAGGGCATGAAGCAGTCCCTGGTTCCCCTGCCATCCGCGGCGCTGCTGGGATTTTTCCGCGGCGCGCTGGATAGCGCACTGGTCGAGCGCGGCGCGGCACAAGGGCTCGAATTGCTGGGGCGTCCGGAAGAATTCTGGGCTCGGCTTGCGCCCCTCGAATTGCGCCGCATGGCCGCCGGCGGCAATGCCAGCGCCCGGGCCGAACTGGCCTGGCGCCATGTCAACGGTGATCGCGAGCAGAAAGATCCGGCGGCGGCGGTGCGCTGGGCCCTGCAAAGCGCGGAGTCGGATTGCCCGTCCGGACTTGCCGTGCTGGCCTGGTTGCTGCATCACGGCTGGGGGTTGCCGCGCGATGACGCCGAGGCGCTGCGCCTGTTCACCCGTGCCGCGGCAAGCGAGGTGATCCTCGCCCTGTATTGGCTCGGGCGCATGCATTATTTCGGCATAGGCGTCGGCATCGGCGCCACGCCCGACTTCGCTCGCGCCGAGCACTGGCTGCGGCGTGCCGCCGGACATGGGCATGCGGCGTCGTGCGACCTGCTGGCACGCTGCCATTTCTTCGGCCGCGGCGTTGCGCAGAATCGCGGGGAGGCGCTGCGCCTGTGGCGCGCGGCGGCCGCAGACGGCATTGCCAGCGCGAGCTTCTGCCTCGGCATGTGCCTGTATGTCGGCGAAGGCATTGCCGCCGATCCCGCCGCCGCGGTGGTGCATTTTCGGGCGGCCGCCGACCAGGGTGTGGCGGGAGCGATGTTCCTGCTCGGGCAAGCGGCCTGCTTCGGCATCGGCACTGCCCGCAATCCGGAGGTCGCATTGGAATGGTACGGCCGGGCCGCGCAGCTGGGCAGCCGCGAAGCCGAGTTCGAACTCGGTGAATGTCATGCCTATGGCATCGCTGCCGCCGGCCGCGACCTCGGCGCGGCACTGCGCTGGTGGCGGGCCGCGGCGCAGCATGGGCACGTCCGGGCGCATCTCAAGATTGCTCACGCTTATCGCTGGGGCGACGGCGTTGCCGAGGACAAGGCGGCGGCATTGACTTGGTATCGCGCGGCGGCGGATCTGGGCGACGCCGCGGCTTGGGTCTGGCTCGGCGAATGCCACGAGCGCGGCGAGGGTAGCGCGGTCGATCCCGCGGCGGCGCGCCGCGCCTACCGTCAGGCGGCGACTTGCGGCGATGCTCATGGCATGGCCGAACACGGGCGTTGCCTGTTGCTGGGGATCGGCGGCGAGATCGAGGCCGACCGCGGCGAGGCTTTGTTGCTGGCGGCGATGCAGGAAGGATGGCCGCAGGCCAAGGGCGAACTGGTGCGCTACTGGCATGAGCGTGGGCGCGAACTGCTGGAGTCGGCGACCGCCGCGACGGATCCGGTCCTGCCAGTTGCCGTGAGCTGTTTTCGCCGGGCGGCGGCACGCGGACACCGGCGCGCCGCTTTCATGCTCGCCGAGTGTCTGCGCCATGGCACGGGAGTGGCCGCCGATGCCGTCGCGGCGGTGGACTGGTATCTGCGGGCCGCGGCGCTGCCCGACGCTAAACTGATCCTCGGCGACCTGTTGTATTTTGGCCAGGGTGTGGAGCGCAAGCCGGCCGAGGCGTTTCACTGGTATCAGCAGGCGGCAGTGCAGCATGAGGATGCCTACGCCATGTACAGTTGCGGCTACTGCCTGCTGCACGGCGAAGGCGTCGCGCGCGATGCGCAGCGGGCGGTGCATTGGCTGCGGCGCGCCGCCTTGCAGGACGAAGCTGGGGCCTGTTTCGAGCTGGGACTCGCCTACCAGCGTGGCGAGGGTGTCAGGCGCAGTTCGCGCCAGGCCGCAAAATGGCTGCGCAGCGCGACGCGACTGGGTCATGCCGAGGCCAGGGCACTGTTGGTGCAACTGGGGGGCGCTGGATAGCGGAACCGCCCAGCGGTGCTTCGCGTGCGATCCTGCCGGCGGGAAACTGCATGCAATCAGGCGGCACCGGCGCCGCAACTGCGCTTCAGTTCGGCGATCGATGCGTCGAGCTGGGCGGCCATTTCGCCGAGCAGATCGCGCCCCTGGCGTTGCGCCTGGCGGTTGGCGATAAAGAGTTCGTACAGGCGCGAGCCGAACACGCGGTGCAGCTCGCGTTCGATCTCGCCCAGCCGCACGCGCAGGCGCGCCACCTGTTGGCCGAGGAGGGCGACATGGCGAATGCCGCCCGCGCCTGGTGGGGCCGGCGCGTTAGCCGCGTTGCCCTCGGCCCAGAGCGCGGCGACTTCATGCAGCGCGCCGACGTCGCCATGGCGATAGGCCCGGTTGGCCTCGCTCATCAGTCGTGTGCGCCATGCCCGGTCGGCTTCGTCGCCGGCGCGGTCAGGGTGGATCTGCTGCGCGATCTGGCGGAACAGCCGCTTGATGGCGTTGTCGGGGCGGAACACGGGAGCTTCCTCGGCCGCGGCTTCGGCAAATCGATCGGTTTCGCGCGCCGACTGTTCGGCTTGCTGCTGCCATTGTCGTGCCGTGGCGCCGATGCCGATGTCTTGCGGCGCACGCGCGGCTTCCGCGGCGGCGAGCCGCGCCTGCAGCGCGTCGCGTTGCGCCATGCGCTGGCCGACCCGTTCGTAGTAGTAGCGCATGAATTCCGCCACTTCGGCCTGGACCGTCGCCAGTTCGAGTTCCAGGTCGCCGATGTCGCGCGTGAGTTGCTCGCGTTCGAAGATCAGCCGCGCGGTCTCGTCGCTTGCCGCGAGCGCGTGGCCGCCGTGCGCCGCGGCGCACTGGCCGACGCGCAGCATGCGGCCGCTGGGCGCGACCAGTTCCGCCGGCGCATGGCAGCGGTAGAGCAGGGTGAT
>JAXMJU010000289.1:0-3302 GCA_034376265.1 Sulfuritalea sp. | reverse complement strand
ACCCCACCGTTCCGTTCGGGATACGCCGTGGGTGTTTGGCGGCCAAGAACCGCGGGCGTATCCCGCCGAGGGTGGCAGGGGGCCGACATGGCGAAGTAAAGAAGGAGGACCGGGCGCAGCCCGGTTCGGGTGACATGAGCGATGGCGGCCCCCTGTCGCTCTCGGCGCCCGCCGACCTCAGCCAACGAACACGGCGTTTCATGCGTCCTGGAACACGCCAAGCACGGTGGAGCAACTGAGATGGTACTGAGCCCGGAACAGGAACAGATCCGCGACATGCTGCGCGATTTCGCGCGCGAGCAGCTCGCGCCCAAGGCCGCCGAATGGGACAGGACCTGCCACTTCCCACGCGAGGAACTGCGGGCGCTCGGCGAGCTCGGCGTCTGCGGCATGGTGGTGCCCGAAGAATGGGGCGGCGCTGGCCTCGACTATGTGTCGCTGGCCCTGGCGATGGAGGAAATCGCCGCCGGCGACGGCGCGATATCGACCATCGTCAGCGTGCAGAATTCGGTGGTCTGCGGCCCGATCAACGCCTTCGGCAACGACGCGCAGAAGGAGAAGTACCTGAAGAAGCTCGCGACCGGCGAATGGCTCGGCTGCTTCTGCCTGACCGAGCCGCATGTGGGGTCGGACGCCGCGGCGATCCGCACCAAGGCGGTTCGTGATGGCGACCACTGGGTGCTCAACGGCGTCAAGCAGTTCATCACCACCGGCAAGAATGCACAGGTCGCCGTGGTGTTCGCCGTCACCGATCCGGGTGCCGGCAAGAAGGGCATCTCGGCCTTCATCGTGCCGACGGGGGCACCCAACTACGCGCCGGGCTACATCGTCGCCCGCGTCGAGGAAAAGCTCGGCCAGCACGCTTCCGACACGGCGCAGATCCTGTTCGAGAACTGCCGCATCCCCGCCGCAAATCTGCTCGGCGCAGAGGGGCAGGGCTACCGCATCGCGCTGTCGAATCTCGAAGGCGGCCGCATCGGCATCTCGGCGCAGGCGGTGGGCATGGCGCGCGCGGCCTTCGAAGCCGCGCTGCATTACTCGCATGAACGCGAGAGCTTCGGCAAGCCGCTGTTCGAACACCAGGCGGTGAATTTTCGGCTGGCCGACATGGCGACGCAGATCGAAGTCGCGCGGCAGATGGTGCATCACGCTGCGGCCCTGCGCGACGCCGGCCGGCCCTGTTTGAAGGAGGCCTCGATGGCCAAGCTGTTCGCCTCGGAAATGGCCGAGAAGGTCTGTTCCGACGCGATCCAGATCCACGGCGGCTATGGCTACGTCAGCGATTTCCCGGTCGAGCGCATCTACCGCGACGTGCGCGTCTGCCAGATCTACGAAGGCGCCTCGGACATCCAGCGCCTCGTGATAGGCCGTTCCCTTACTGCCTAGGAGCACCCATGGCCGAATACACGCTGCACTGCTTCGCCCAGTCCGGCAACGCCTACAAGCCGGCGCTGATGCTGGCCGTGTCGGGCGCCGACTGGGAGCCGCGCTTCGTCGATTTCTTCCACGGCGCGACGAAGACGCCGGAATACCGCGCGCTGAACGTCATGGGCGAAGTGCCGCTGCTCGAACACCGCGGCCGCATCTGGTCGCAGTCCGGCGTGATCCTCGATTACCTGGCCGAGGCGCTGGGCACCTACGGCCCGCAGGACAACGACGAGCGGCGCGAGATCCTGCGCTGGACGCTGTTTGACAACCACAAGTTCACCAGCTACACGGCGACCTTGCGCTACCTGCGCAATTTCGTGCCGGCCACCGACCCGGCGGTGCTCGCCGCGTTTCGTGCCCGCGCCGAGACGGCGTGGAAAGTGCTCGACGCCCACCTCGCCGGCCGCCAGTGGGTGGTCGGCCGCCGTCCCACCATCGCCGACTTTTCCCTGGCGGGCTATGTCTTCTGGCCCGAGGAGATCGGCGTGGACTGGAATGATTACCCGAACATCCGCGACTGGTCGCAACGCATCGCCGGCCTGCCCGGCTGGCAGCACCCCTACCAACTGATGCCCGGCCATCCGCTGGCCGGCTGGGGAACGAAAGGCTGATCATGAACGAGCCCATCACCTTCTGGTTCGACTTTTCCTCGCCCTATTCCTACCTGGCGAGCGAGCGCATCGACGATCTCGCGGCGAAATACGATCGCCGGGTCAAGTGGCGACCGATGATGCTCGGCGCCGCGTTCAAGGCCTCGAACATGCCGCTGCTGATCACCATCCCGCTCAAGGGTGACTACAGCAAGCGCGACTTCGACCGTTCGGCGCGCTTCCTCGGCATCCCCTACCAGTTCCCGCCCAAGTTTCCGCTCGCCACGCTGGCCGCGGCGCGCGGCTACTACTGGCTGCACGGCCAGGACTGCGGCAAGGCGCGCGAGTTCGCCCATGCCGTGTTCCGCGCCTACTGGGTGGATGGCCGCGACATCAGTGAGCTGCCGGTGGTGCTGGAAGTCGCGGCCGGCCTCGGCATCGATGGTGATGCTTTCGCAGCCGCTATCGCCACGCCCGAGATCAAGGATCGCCTGAAACAGGAAACCGACGCCGCGATTGCCCAGGGCATGTTCGGCGCACCCTATATCGTGGTCGATGGCGAGCCCTTCTGGGGTGTCGACCGCCTGCCGCAAATCGAAAAGTGGCTCGCCACGGGAGGCTTCTAGTGTCTGTCATCAAATCCAAACTCAACACCCGCAGCGAGGAGTACAAGGCCAACGCTGCGGCGATGAGTGCGCTGGTCGCCGACCTGCGCGAGAAGACCATCGCCGTCTCGGGTGGCGGCTCGCCGGAGACCGCGGCCAAGCACAAGGCGCGCGGCAAGCTGTTGCCGCGCGACCGCATCAATGCGTTGATCGATCCAGGCGCGCCCTTCCTCGAATTCTCCGCGCTGGCGGCTTACGGCATGTACAGCGGCGATGTAGCTTCGGCCGGCGTGGTCACCGGCATCGGCCGGGTCAAGGGCGTCGAGTGCATGATCGTCGCCAACGACGCCACGGTGAAGGGCGGTTCCTACTTCCCGCTGACGGTCAAGAAGCATTTGCGAGCCCAGGAAATCGCGCAGCAGAACCGCTTGCCCTGCATCTACCTGGTCGATTCCGGCGGCGCCAACCTGCCGACGCAGGACGAGGTATTTCCCGACCGCGACCACTTCGGCCGCATCTTCTACAACCAGGCCAACATGTCGGCCATGGGCATCCCGCAGATCGGCATCGTCATGGGCTCCTGCACCGCGGGCGGTGCCTACATGCCGGCAATGTCGGATGAATCGGTCATCGTCAGGAACCAGGGCACGATCTTTCTCGGCGGCCCGCCGCTGGTCAA
>JAXMJU010000288.1:0-8389 GCA_034376265.1 Sulfuritalea sp. | reverse complement strand
CGGGGGCGGCGGCCGGCTTGCCTTCGAGGATGTTGTAGAAGTCGAAGCGCTGACGTTCGGCCGGCTTGTCGCCGGGTTTGCCCGGCAGCGCCGCCGGCGTCTGCTCTGCGGTCCCGCCATTGCCATTGCGGGGCGCGCCTTCGTACTTGTTCTGGAAGGGCAGCGGCGATTTGTTGAGCATCCAGACCACGCCGAAGGAAAGCAGGATGCCGATTACCAGGCCGATGAATACGCCGAGCAGCGTGCTGCCGCCGCTTTTTTTCTGCGGTGCGCGCGGCTTTGTCGCGGCGCGCGAGGATTGGTCGAATTTACCCATGGTCACATGCTCACCGGTTGCGAAACTCCCAACAGGGAGAGTCCGTTCTGCAGCACCTGCCGCGTCGCCAGGGCCAGCGCGAGGCGCGCCGCGCGGGTCGCACTATCATCGACCAGGACGCGCTCGGCGTTGTACCAGCTGTGGAAATCGCCGGCCAGATCCTTCAGGTAGAAGGCCAGGGCGTGCGGCGCATAGTCGCGCGCTGCCTGCTGGATCAGCTCGGGAAATTCGGCCAGGCGCGCACACAGGGCGTATTCGCGCTCGTGCTGCAGCGGCGCCAGATCGGCCGCGGCCAGCGCAGCGGCATCGCCGTCCCACTGCGCCAGCACCGAGCAGATGCGGGCGTGGGCGTACTGGACGTAATACACCGGGTTGTCGTTGCTCTGCGATTTGGCCAGGTCGAGGTCGAAATCCAGCGCCTGGTCGCACTTGCGCAGCATGTAGAAGAAGCGGCAGGCGTCGTTGCCGACTTCGGCGCGCAGTTGGCGCAGCGTGACGTACTCGCCGGAGCGCGTGGACATCGAGACCTTGTGCCCGTCGCGGAACAGGCTGACGAACTGCACCAGGGTCACCTCGAGCCGCTCAGCATCGGCCCCGGAGGCGGCCAGCGCACCCTTGACGCGCGGGATGTAGCCGTGATGGTCGGCGCCCCAGACGTCGATCACCTTGTCGAAGCCGCGCTCGAACTTGTTCAGGTGGTAGGCGATGTCCGATGCGAAATAGGTATAGATGCCGTTGTCGCGCTGCACCACGCGGTCCTTCTCGTCGCCGAAGGCCGTCGACTGAAACCACTTGGCGCCATCCTGCAGGTAGATGTGGCCGGATTTTTCCAGCGCCGCGACCGCGCGCGCCACCATGCCCGTGTCGTAAAGGCTGCGTTCCGAAAACCAGACGTCGAAATGCACGCCGAACTCTTCGAGATCGGCGCGGCAATCGGTCAGCTGCTCGTTCAGCACATGGCTGTGGACATAGGCCCAGTCTTCGCCGAGCAGATCCTTGCCGGCCAGGATCAGGCCGTCGAGGCGCACTTCGTCGTCTTCCGTCTGCGGCAGACAGGCCAGCACGGCTTCGGCCGGATGCACGTAGCGGTCGCCATGCGCCTGCTTGATCTGTTCCGCCATCTCCAGCACATAGCCACCCTGATAGGCATTGGGCGGGAAGGGCACCGGCTCGTCGAACAGTTCCAGATAGCGCAACCAGGCCGAAACGGCCAAAATATCCATCTGCCGGCCGGCGTCATTGACGTAGTACTCGCGCGTGACCTCGAAACCGGCGAAAGCCAGCAGCGAGGCCAGGCTGGCGCCGTAGGCCGCGCCGCGGCCATGGCCGACATGCAGCGGACCGGTGGGGTTGGCGGAAACGAACTCGACCTGCAGGCGCCGCGCGGCGCGGCCGTTCTTCGCCGGACCGTGGCCGAAGTTCTTCCCGGCGGCGAGCACGGCGCCGACCACGGCGCTGCGCGCCGTCGGCGTCAGGGTGAAATTGATGAAGCCGGCGCCGGCAATTTCCGCCTTGGCCACATAGGGCGAAGGTGGCAGCTCGCGCACCAGGCGTTCGGCGATCTGGCGCGGATTGGTTTTCAGTTCGCGTGCCAGTTGCATCGCCAGATTGCTGGCGAAGTCGCCATGGCTGGCCTGCTTGGGACGTTCGAGGATGATTTCGGTCAGGCCCTGTCCGGGCGCCACGCTGGCCAGTGCGGCGCGCAGCAGGCCGGTGAGATGCCGGCGGGCATCGAATGCTGTGGGAGTAGGTGCGCTGGATGCAGCCATATCGGAGTAGACAGGGTGTTTCACTGGGCCGTGAATTATACTTCTCGTTTAACGTCCGCCCCAGCCCCCCGTGCGCATCTTCCGCCTGATTCGTATCGCCCGCGTCGCCTACCTCTACGGGCTCGACAGCCTTGTGCTCGAACACGAGATCGAACCCGGCTTGCGCACGCGCCTGCTGTTTGCGGCACAGCGCCTGATGTTCTGGCGCGATCTCTCGGCGCCGCGCGCGGTGCGCCTGCGCCAGGCGCTCGAAGCCCTGGGGCCGATCTTCGTCAAGTTCGGCCAGTTGCTGTCGACGCGGCGCGACATCCTGCCGCTGGACATCGCCGACGAACTGGCCAGGCTGCAGGATCGCGTGCCGCCGTTTGCCTCCGAGCTGGCCATCGCCGAACTGGAGAAGGCCTACGGCAAGCCGGTGCACCAGGTCTTCGCCTCCTTCGAGCGCGCGCCGGTGGCGTCGGCCTCGGTAGCCCAGGTGCATTTCGCGGTGCTGCCGGACGGGCGCGAGGTCGCGGTGAAGATCCTGCGCCCCGGCATCCAGCCGGTGATAGAACATGACATCGCGCTGCTGCAGGTCGCCGCCAGCCTGCTCGAAACGCTTTGGGCCGACGGCCGGCGCCTGAAGCCGCGCGAGGTGGTGGCCGAGTTCGACAAATACCTGCACTACGAACTGGACCTGATGCGCGAGGCCGCCAACTGCTCGCAGCTGCGGCGCAACTTCGAGGGCTCCGACCTGCTGATCCTGCCCGAGGTGTATTGGGACTGGTGCACCACCAGCGTGATGGTCATGCAGCGCATGCACGGCACGACGATTTCGCAGATCGATGCGCTGCGCGAGAAGGGCGTGGACATCCCGCGCCTGGCCCGCGCCGGCGTCGAGATCTTCTTCACCCAGGTGTTCCGCGACGGCTTCTTCCACGCCGACATGCATCCGGGCAACATCTTCGTCGCCACCGAAGGGTCGCGCAGCGGCAGCTACATCGCGCTGGATTTCGGCATCGTCGGCACCCTCTCGGATATCGACAAGAACTACCTGGCGCAGAATTTCCTGGCCTTCTTCAAGCGCGACTACAAGCGCGTCGCCGAGGTGCACATCGAATCCGGCTGGGCACCCAAGGAAACCCGCGTCGATGAATTCGAGGCGGCGATCCGCTCCGTCTGCGAACCCTTCTTCGACCGGCCGCTCAAGGAGATATCGCTGGGCCGCGTGCTGCTGCGTCTGTTCCAGACCTCGCGCCAGTTCAACGTCGAAATCCAGCCGCAACTGGTGCTGCTGCAGAAGACCCTGCTCAACGTCGAGGGCCTCGGCCGCGAACTCGATCCCGAACTCGATCTATGGAAAACCGCGCTGCCCTTTCTGGAACGCTGGATGAACGAGCAGCTGGGCTGGCTGGCGCTGGAAAACAACATCAAGCGCGAGGCGTCGAACTGGGCCAAGCTGCTGCCGACCCTGCCGCGCCTGGTGCATCAGGCACTGACGGCCACCGCGACGCCGGCCCCCAACCTCGAACTGGAAAGCCTGGCCGCCGAAGTGCGCAGCCTGCGCCAGATGCTCTGGCTGGCGTTTGCGGTTGCGGCCGGCGCACTGGCCTTCGCCGTGCTGCGCTGAGTCCACCGGACGCCCGGCATCCTATAATGCCCCGGTCCGTTCGGGCCGGCTGCAGCGGCCCGAGCTAAACCACACGCGTTTGCGGCTGACAAGGATTCCCGATGCTGCTCTGGTTTGTCATTCTTTATCTGATGGCGTCGGTCGGCATCGGCCTACTCGCCGCCACCCGTGTGCACAACGCCAAGGACTTCGCCGTTGCCGGCCGCAGCCTGCCGCTGCCCATCGTGATGGCCACGGTGTTCGCCACCTGGTTCGGCGCCGAATCGATATTCGGCATTTCCGGCACTTTCCTCAAGGAGGGGCTCGGCGGCGTGGTGGCCGACCCCTTCGGCTCCTCGATGTGCCTGATTCTCGCCGGCATCCTGTTTTCCCGCTATCTCTACAGGCTCAACATCATCACTCTGGGCGACTTCTACCGCATGCGCTACAACCGCACGGTCGAAGTGCTGACCACGCTTTGTATCGTAATCTCCTACCTGGGCTGGGTCGCAGCGCAGATCAAGGCGCTGGGGCTGCTGTTTTTTGCCGTCACCGATGGCGCCATCGGCGTCGAGGCGGGCATGGTGCTGGGTACGGCCCTGGTGCTGACCTATACCGTATTCGGCGGCATGTTCTCGGTGGCAATCCTCGATTTCGTGCAAATGATCGTCATGCTCGGCGGCCTGCTGTTCGTCGCCTGGATGGTCAGTGACAAAGTTGGCGGTGGCGCCACGGCGGTGATCGACCACGCCAGCGCCGCCGGCAAGTTCTCCTTCTTCCCTGCGGCCGATCCCTGGCTGTGGCTGACCTTCATCGGCACCGGGATAACCATGATGTTCGGCTCGATCCCGCAGCAGGACGTGTTCCAGCGCATAACTTCGGCCAAAAGCGCAAGGATCGCGTTGTGGGGCTCGGTGGCAGGCGCCTCGCTGTATTTCTGCTTCACCTTCGTGCCGATGTTCATCGCCTACTCGGCAACGCTGATCGACCCCGCGACCTTCGGCGGCCTGCTGGAGGAGAACGCCGAACTCATCGTGCCGACGCTGGTCAGGAATTACATGCCGCTGTTCGCCCAGGTGCTGTTCTACGGCGCGGTGCTGTCGGCCATCATGAGCACGGCATCGGCGACGCTGCTGGCGCCTTCCGTCACGTTTTCCGAGAACGTGGTGCGCGGCATGATTCCCGGCCTCGGCGACAAGCAGTTTCTCCGCGTGATGCGCGTCTCGCTGGTGACTTTCGCCGGCATGGTCCTCACGTTTGCGCTGTATAGCGACGCCTCGATTTTCAAAATGGTGGAAAACGCCTACAAGATCACCCTGGCCGGCGCCTTCGTGCCGCTGGTATTCGGCATCCTGTGGCACCGCTCCACCACGCAGGGCGCACTGGCGGCAATTTTCGGCGGCCTCCTGTCCTGGCTGCTGGTCGAAGTGCTGATCGGCGAGGCAAGCCTGGTGCCGCCGCAACTGATCGGCCTCGGCGTCTCCATCCTCGGCATGCTCGCCGGTTCGCTGCTGCCGCAATGGGTCGGCCACCACCTGCCGGGCCACGACCCGCACGCGATCCTGCATCACCATGCGGCCGCGCAGACGCATCATGCGGAGCCCGAGCACCGGCACTGAACCCGCCCCATGGCCGAAAAACAATCCCTCTACGAACTGCTCGGCCTCAGCGACAAGGCCTCCCCCGAGGATATTCGGCAGGCGTTCGAGAATCGCCGGCTGGCGCTGGAGCAGGAGCCGGATGGTGAGGAAAAGCGCAACCGGCTCGCCATCCTGCGCGATGCCCACAGCGTGCTGAACGACAGGCGCCAGCGCGCGGGTTACGACCGTCGCCAGCGCGACAGGCGACAGGCCGCGGCGGCGGTGTCGCCGCCGGCACGCTCACGCTGGCCGGCCTTTGCCGTATTGGTGCTGATAGGTGCGGCATATCCGGTCTGGCGCCATTTCACGGCAAGCGCGCCCGCCGTTCTGGCGCAAGCGCCGGAATCCATGGCACCCCTTGCCTCCCCTGCGACGGCCAAGGCAAAGCCGGCCGTCGCCAAGGACATCGCCGCCCTGCTGCCCCCGGCACCCGCGGCTGCGCCGCCATTGGCACCGTTGACGCCGGCAAGCCAAACGATACCGACGACCCCGGCGGCCCCGGCGGCGCAACCGGGGAACCTGCCGCGTCCGGTCGCGGAAGCGCCGCATGCGGCGACGCTGATGAAGATCGCCGACTCGACCTACCTCATCGTCGGCGGCGCCGGCTTCGGCACCGGCGTGGCGATCGACGCCGATCGCCTGCTGACCAATTGCCATGTCATCGCGCCCAACGTGCTCAAGGGGCCGTTGTTCGCCGTCAACGCGGTCACCGGCGCGAAGACCCGCATCACCGAGGCCGCCTTCCTCATCACCGAAGATGCCTGCGTCGCGCATGCGCCCGGCCTCAACGGCAAGCCGGCGCTAATGGGCGAGGCCGGCCAATTGCCGAAGGGAGCGCCCATCTTCAACATCGGCTTTGCCGACGGCCGCCTGATCTTCTCGGCAGGCAGCCTGCTCGGGATCATCAACCGCGGCCGCCAGACCTATCTCGTTTCCTCCAACTACTGCGATCACGGCGTCTCCGGCGGACCTCTGGTAGACGCCGAAGGGCGCCTGGTGGGCCTGACCTCGGGTGGTCCCGCGGATCGCAGCTTCTGCCTGTCGCTCACCGCCGAGACGGCACGCCAGGTGCTGGACCAAACCCTGATTGCGATCGACGCCTTCCCACCCAATTACCTGAGCAACCTCAAGCGGCGCTGGTAGCGCCCCGCAGCACGACAAGGCACTGCGGCCTTGTTACGCGGCGGCGAAGGCGGCAGAATCGGGACTGTGGCAAACGGCGCGCGCACCCACCTGACTCTCTACCTGACCGGCAGCTACGTGCTGCTGATCATTTACGCCAGCCTGTATCCGCTGGCCGACTGGCACGACAGCGGCGGCGACCCGTCGAGCTTCCTCGGCGCCGCCTGGCCGCGCTACTACACCGGCTTCGACCTGGCGACCAACCTGGCCGCCTACCTACCCTTCGGTTTCCTCTGCGCCGCGGCCTGGCGCCGACAACTGGCGCCACTACCGGCCTGGCTGCTGACCACCGTACTGGGCGGCGCCCTGAGCCTGTCCATGGAACTGCTGCAGAACTACCTGCCCAACCGCGTGCCATCCAATCTGGATCTCGCCTGCAATGTCGCCGGCACCCTGCTCGGCGGCTGGCTCGGCGCGCTGTGGGGCGCCCGCGTGCTCGACGACGGACAGCTTGCCGACCTGCGCCGCCGGCTCATGACGAACGGCTACGGGGTCGACATCGGCATACTGCTGGTGGCCGCCTGGCTGATGACCCAGCTGTCGCCCGAGTCGCTGCTGTTCGGCAGCGGCAACCTGCGCCAGATGCTCGACCTGCCGCCGGTGCAGCCTTTCCTGGCGGCGCGCTTTGTCGATCTGGAAACCTTCATCGCCGCCGCCGGCCTGCTGGCCGCGGGGCTGGTCATTTCCATGCTGCTGCGCCGCCACGCCCGCGCCCTGACCCTCGGCCTCCTGCTCGGCGCCCTGCTGATCAAGACCGCCACCCACGCCTTGCTGATGGGGCCGGCGGCGGCGCTGGGCTGGATCACACCGGGCAACAGCCTCGGCATCGGCATCGGACTGGTGCTATGGTGGAGCGCGTCCTTCCTCAGCTTTCCGCCGCAACGCGCCGTGGCATCACTGGCGCTGCTGCTGACCACCGTCATGGTGAATGTGGCGCCGGAGAACCCCTACCTGCAGAACATGCTGCAGATCTGGAACCCCGGCCAGTTCCTGAATTTCAACGGCCTCACGCGCCTGCTCTCCTCGCTGTGGCCCTTCCTTGTCCTGCCCTGGCTGATGATCTACCGTCCGAAAAAAAATGAACCCGATTACTGACCTCACCACCCTGCGCGATGCGCTGCGGGCTTTTTGCGCCGCACGCGACTGGCATCGCTACCACACCCCGAAAAACCTCGTCATGGCCTTGAGCGTCGAGGCGGCGGAACTGGTCGAGCATTTCCAGTGGGCCACGCCCGAGGAGAGCCTCGCTCTCGCGCCCGATAAGCGCGCCGAGGTCGCCGACGAAATCGCCGACGTGCTGATCTACCTGACCGAACTGGCCGACGTCCTGGGCATCGACCCGATCGCCGCGGCCCGCGCCAAGATCGTCAAGAACGCGATCAAATATCCGCCGCCCCTATAATCGTTTCTTTGTCCAGAGTCCGCCCCATGAGCTATTACCAGCACCACGTCTTCTTCTGCACCAACCAGCGCGCGCCCGGCGAAACCTGTTGCAACAATCACGGCGCCGCCGACATGCGCGCCTACGCCAAGGACCAGGTCAAGGCCCTGGGCAAGAAATTGCCGGGCAATGTGCGCATCAACGCCGCCGGCTGCCTCGACCGCTGCGAGGAGGGGCCGGTCATGGTGATCTATCCCGAAGCGGTCTGGTACACCTACGTGGACAAGGAAGACATCGACGAGATCATCGACCAGCACCTGGTCCATGGCCGCGTCGTCGAGCGCCTGAAAATCTGACGGGCATGACTCGGAACCAACCTGAAAGATGATAGTCATGCCCGTCTTCCCCCTCCCCCAACCCCTCCCCCGCACGGGGGGGGAGGGGAGCTTCGAGAGTCGCTGACGCGACGTTCAGGTTCGAACATGTCGCGCCACGAACGCATCCTGGTCGACG
>JAXMJU010000287.1:0-77846 GCA_034376265.1 Sulfuritalea sp. | reverse complement strand
GCCGACCACCACGCCGGTGGCGACGCCCAGCGCCAGCGGCACCATGAAGACGAAGACCGCGACACTGGCGGCGACCTGGTGCGCAGCGGAAACCTCCGCTCCGAGGCGGGCGATGAACAGCGCCATGAAGGTAAAGGCGGTGACATCGACGAGGAAGGTGGCGCCCATCGGCAGGCCCAGTACCAGCAAGCCGCGCAGGGCCGTCAGGCGCGGCCACTCGAAGCGGGCGAAGACGGCGTAGGGCGCGTAGTCGGCATTGCGCCGGCACCACAGCCAGGACAAGGTCGCAACGGTCCACATGATGACGGCGGAGGACCAGCCGCAGCCCGCGCCGCCCATGGCCGGGAAACCGAAATGGCCATACATGAAGACCCAGTTGAGCGGCGCCTTCAGCGCCAGCCCGAGCAGGTTGAACGTCATCACCGGACGCGGGCGGCCGATGCCGTTGGTGAAACCGTAGAAGACACGGAAGAACATCACGCCCGGCACCGCCCAGGCCGAGCCTTCGAGATAGGCGCGCACCTTGAGTTCCACGTCGGGGGTCAGGCGCGAAAAAGCCAGCAGCGGATCGGGATGCTTGAGGGCGGCGAAGGCGAGCAGCGAGAGCAGCAGCGCCAGCCAGGCGCATTGCCGCACGTCGGCGCCGATCTCGGCGTAGCGTTGCGCGCCGTAATGGTGGGCCACCACCGGCGTGAGTGCCAGCAGCACGCCCATCAGCGCCATGATGATGGTGATGTAGATGCTGGCGCCGATGCCGACCGCGGCCAGATCGACCGAGGACAAATGGCCGGCCATCAGCGTATCGATCACGCCATTGGCCATCACCGCGGCCTGGGCGATCAGCACGGGCCAGGCGAGATGCAGCAGTTCACGCTGAAGTGAACGCGAGGAACGATGGGCGGTCATCGGCGCAGTCTAGCCGAGGGCATCGCGGCCGCCGCTGGCGGCGATGCCGCTTACAGCAGCAATGGCCGGTCGGGCAATTCGTTGGGGTTGCTGTCCCCTGCCGGGAGCCGGCTCGCGAGCAAGGCCGCGGCACGGCTTACCGCCCGCAGGGCGCCCGACCGCCATTCGCCATGACGGAAACTGCCTTCCATCTCGCGGCAGATCGCATCCCATTCGGCCTGCGGCACCAGCGCCGCGATGCCGCGGTCGGCGAGGATTTCGACGCGGTGCTCGGCCAGTTGCACATAGATCAGGATGCCGCTGTTCTCCGCGGTGTCCCAGACATGCAGGGTGGCGAACAGCTCGACCGCCCGCTCGCGCGCCGAGAGATCGCGCCACAGCGCGGACAGCGGCAGCGAGCCCTCGGCGACGAAGCGCAGTTCACCGCGATGCGATTGCTCGCCGGCCGCAATGGCGGCGCCGATCGCTTCCTGGTCGGCGGCGGAAAAGACGCGCCGCAGCCACCAGTCGGGCAACAGCAGATGCTTGAGGCTGCGGATCGGCTTCATCTCACCACCTCCCCGAGGCGCCGCCGCCGCCGAAGCCGCCGCCGCCCCCCGAGAAACCGCCACCGCCGCCGCGAAACCCACCGCCGCCACCGAAGCCGCCACCGCGCGACAGCAGGTTGAAGAAGGACAGGACGAAGACCGCCACGCCGGCCAGGCCCGCCGCCAGCCAGGAACTGAAGATGAAGAAGCCCAGACCGCCGGCGACCAGGCCGGCGATCAGCGCGCCGAACAGACCGAACAGGCTGCGCAGCACGCCGCCGACCACCACGGCCGCCATCAGCCAGGGAAACAGGTCGGCATCCGCGGCACCCTGGCCCGCGCCACCGGCCGGGCGCGGCGGCGCTGCGGGCGCGTCGCCACCGATGGCCCGGTCCAGCGCCTCGACGGCCGCCAGCAGGCCGCCGAAGAAGTCACCCGCGGCGAAGCGCGGCGTCATGCGCTCGGCGACGATGCGTTTGGCCACGGCATCGGGTATCGCGCCTTCCAGCCCGTAGCCGACCTCGATGCGCATGTTCCGGTCGTCCTTGGCGACGATGACGATGACGCCGTTGTCGGCGCCCTTGTGGCCGATCTTCCAGGCTTCGGCCAGGCGTATGGCGAAAGCTTCGATGGCCTCGGGCTGGGTGCTCGGCAGCAGCAGCACGGCGACCTGGGCGCCGCGGTTTCTTTCGATCGCGGCCAGCTGCGCTTCGAGGCGGCCGCGTTGCGTGGCGTCCAGCGTTGCCGTCAGATCGGTGACGCGGCCGGTCAAGGCCGGCAGCGGCAGCAGCTCCGCCGCGCGGCCGCCGGCCGGCAGCAGGGCCAGCCAGAGCAGCGCCAGCAGCGCGGGCCAGAGGCGGCGCACTTACTGATAGCCGGCCGAGGTCGGTGAAGCCGGAGCCGCGTCGGACGCCGGCTTATCGAACTTGATCGCCGGCGGTGCCGACATGGCCTTCTCGTCGTCGACGGTGAAATTGGGCTTGGTCTTCCAGCCCATGACGCCGGCGGTCAGGCTGTTGGGGAAGGTGCGCACCGAGACGTTGTATTCCTGCACGGTCTTGATGTAGCGGTTGCGCGCCACGGTGATGCGGTTCTCGGTGCCTTCGACCTGCGCCTGCAGATCGCGGAAGTTGGCATCGGCCTTGAGCTGCGGATAGTTTTCGGCGACCACCAGGAGGCGCGACAGCGCGCCACCGAGTTCGCCCTGCGCCTTCTGGAACTTGGCGAAGGCCTCCGGATCGTTGATCAGCTCCGGCGTGGCCTTGAGCCCGGCGACATTGGCACGCGCCTCGGTGACCCGCGTCAGCACTTCCTTCTCGTGGCTGGCGTAGCCCTGCACCACCGAAACCAGATTGGGAATCAGGTCGGCGCGGCGCTTGTACTGGTTCAGCACTTCCGACCACGCGGCCGCCACCGCCTCGTCGTTGATCTGGATCTGGTTGTAGCCGCAACCGGACAAGAGGCTGACCGCAAGGGCCAGGACGGCAATCAGACGCATGCGCATGGGAATCTCCGACGTGAAGAAAACAAACGGAATATGGCGGCGATGCGGGGCGATTGCAAGGGGCCGACGTTCGCGCGATGCAACTTGCCGGGATTTTCGCCATCGAAGCAAAAGGCGCCGACGGCTGTAGGCCTACCGTGGCCAGGGTTTCTCCGCGACGCTTTGTAGATGACCTCAGAAAGGAGTGGATCATGGCAGTTAACCAAAACGCAGCCACACCCAAGCCGGGCAACACCCTGCTGCTGGTCGCGACGCGCAAAGGGGCGTGGCTTTACCATGGCGATTCGGCACGCGGGAGTTGGCGTGCGGATGGCCCGCACTTTCTGGGCCACATCATCAGCCATGTGGTGCTCGACCCGCGCGACGGCCGGACGCTGCTCGCGGCGGCGAAGACCGGCCACCTCGGGCCAACGATTTTCCGCTCCACCGATCTGGGCCGCAACTGGAAGGAAGCCGCGCGGCCGCCGGCCTTCGCCACGGTCGCCGACGGCAGCGGGCGCGCCGTCGACCATACGTTCTGGCTGACGCCGGGCCCTGCCGACGCGGCGGACGTCTGGTATGCGGGCACTTCGCCCCAGGGGTTGTTCCGCTCGACCGACGGTGGCGTGAGCTGGGCGCCCTTCTCCTGCATCAACGAGGACCCGCAGTACCGCACATGGATGGGCACCGTGCAGGACGGCACGCCCGACGGTCCGAAACTGCACTCGATCATCGTCGATCCGCGCGATGCCGCGCATTTGTACTTCGCGATGTCGGGCGGCGGCGTGCACGAGTCGACCGACGGCGGCGAGAGCTTCGCGCCCATCGTCGATGGGCTGGACGTGGTCGAGGGCTTCGACCGCAAGGACATCACGGTGCACGACCCGCACTGCGTACGCCTGTGCCCGAGCAATCCGGATCGCCTGTACCAGCAGAACCACTGCGGCATCTATCGCCTCGACCGGCCGTCGACGCAGTGGCAGCGCATCGGCAAGAACATGCCGCAGCAGGTCGGCGATGTCGGCTTTCCGCTGGTGCTGCATCCGCGCGATGCCGATACGGCGTGGGTTTTCCCGATGGACGGCAACGAAGTTTGGCCGCGCACCAGCCCCGACGGCAAGCCGGCGGTCTATGCGACGCGCGATGCCGGCGCGACCTGGCAACGGCAGGACGCCGGCCTGCCCGCCGGCGAGGCTTGGTGGACCGTGAAACGTCAGGCGATGACCGCGGATCGACACGACCCGCTGGGTCTGTACTTCGGCACCACCAGCGGCGAACTCTGGATGAGCCGCGACGAGGGCAAGGAGTGGCGCTGCATCGCGCAGCATCTGCCGGAAATCTACGCCGTGGAAGCGGCCGAGCTGGCCTAACGGCGGCGCCGTGAAAGTCCTGATCCCCAGCGCGCTGCGCTCCTACACCGAGAGCGCACACGCCGAGGCCAGCGGCGCCACGCTCGCCGCCGCCGTCGCCGACCTGGACCGTCAATATCCGGGCATCCGTTTCCGCATGATCGACGAACAGAACCGGGTCCGCCGGCACATCCGTTTCTTCGTCAATGGCGAACAGGTGCACGACTTGGCGCAGGCGATCGGCGCCAGCGACGAACTGATCATCGTCCAGGCGCTGAGCGGCGGCTGAAGACGCACGTCGCCGGCTGATTTGCCAACCCTTGTAAATCGGGCGAGTGCGCCGGTGCAAAAGTTGGTGCTGGCGCCGTCCCGCCAGCGCCAACTTTTGGGGAAAGCGCTGTGCCGCGCGAGTTAGACCGAGCACGATCCCTTCGCCAAATGGCCGCGCGCCACGCCAAGTGATAGAGTGCGGTCGTCATTGAGAAGCAGCGGGCGCCGCTGATCGGGCCACGTTGTTTTTGAGGAGAACATCGTCATGACCATGAACTTCAAACCCTACATCACCCGCGACCCGGCAATTTGCGGTGGCGAAGCGGTCGTCACCGGAACCCGCGTCACGGTGCGGACCATCCTCGCCAGTCTTGCCGAGGGCATGAGCGACGAAGACATCTTGGCCGATTTTCCGACGCTCAATCAGGAAGCCCTGCGTGCGGTGATTGCGTTTGCCGCCGTCTCGGCCGAGGAAGACTTGCCGCTGCCTGCCGCCCCCGCATTAGCGTGAGGATCAAGCTTGACGAAAACCTGCCGGCGCGGCTGGTGGGTGTTCTTTCCGCTCACGGACACGATGTGCATACCGTCCCCGACGAAAACCTTTCCGGCCGGCCTGATGCCGATATCTGGCAGGCGGCTTGCGCGGAAGGACGATTCCTTATCACGCAAGACCTGGATTTTTCCGACACCCGTCGCTTCGCGCCTGGTACCCATGCCGGACTGCTGCTCCTGCGTCTGCGGGAACCCGGCGCGCAAGCGCTTGCCGCTGCGGTGGCTGCAATCGCGGGCGACATCGCAGACTGGCAGGGCTGCTTTGTCGTTGCGACTGAAAACAAGCTGCGGATAAAACGTGCGCCCAAAAGCAGTTGAATAGCGGCTGAAACAAAATGCGCCTCGGAATCGGCCTCCAACGCAACTCAATACGCCAGTCGTCACCGAATCGCCACTGCCGACCTTCGGGAAACCGTGGTCTGTCCCGGGTTTTCCCACGGGTTTTCCCGCCAGGCGCTCGGCGCCAGCGACGAACTGATCATCGTCCAGGCGCTGAGCGGCGGCTGAAGACGCACGTCGCCGGCTGATTTGCCAGCCCTTGTAAATCGGGCGAGTGCGCCGGTGCAAAAGTTGGCGCTGGCGGAACGGCACCGGCCTGTGCTACATTCTGGCTAGACTAGCCAGTTTTGAAAGGAGCACTCCATGCACAGCGAGTGGCAGTTGCAACAGGCCAAAAACAGTTTCAGCCAGCTCATCAAGGAAGCCATCGGCGGCTCGCCGCAGCGGGTGACCCTGCACGGCAAGCCGGCGGCGGTGGTTATATCGGCGAAAGAATACGAACGCCTGACGAAGCGCAACAAGGGCAAGCTTTCCGCCGCTTTACTCAAGCCGGGGATAGGCGGTGACGCCATCGACTTCGAACGCGACCGCGACACCGGGCGGGACGCTGCGCTTTGAGCTGGCTGCTCGACACCTGCGTGCTCTCCGAATACGTGAGGAAGGCGCCTGCCGCCGGAGTCATCCAATGGCTCGACGAACAGGACGAAAGCAGCCTCTTCGTCAGCGTCATCAGCCTTGGCGAGATCGAGAAAGGCATCCTCAAACTGCACGCCAGCGACCCACGCCGCAGCCAGAAACTCAGGGCATGGCTGGGCAACATCGAGCAGCGCTTCGCCGGCCGCATCCTGCCGCTCGAAGTCGCCACGCTGCATGCCTGGGCGCAGCTCGCCGCCCGCGCCGAACTCGCCGGCCAGCGCCTGCCGGTGATGGACGGCCTGATCATGGCCACCGCGCAGTGCCACGGCCTCACCGTGGTCACGCGCAACACCGCGGATTTCCGTTTCTATCCGCAGGTCTTCGATCCGTGGCAGATGTGAACCAGACGGCGACTGCCACCCAAATCCGCCGTGTCGCCAGCGCCGACTCTTGATAGCATCCGCTCCATATCAGCACCAGGCGAGGAGTTCTCCAATGACCACCGTTGACGTCGTCGCCATGCCGGTTTCCGAAAAGCTGAAGCTGATGGAATCGCTTTGGGACTCGTTATGCATGCAATCCGGGGGCAACATGGAGTTGCCCGCGTGGCATGGTGAGGTGCTTGAACAGCGCCTGCGCCGCCTCGCCAGCGGCGAGGAATCGGTAGCGCCCTGGAACGAAGCCAAGGAACGCATCCGCGCCCAGATCAAGTCTCACTGATGCAAGTCAAGATTGCCCGCTCGGCGGAGCCCGACCTTCTCGAAGGCTAAGCGTTTTACGCAGAGCAGCCGGCGGGTATCGGCGAATATTTCCTCGACAGTCTCTTTGCTGACATCGATGCGCTGGCGCTTTTCGCGGGCATTCATCCCAAGCCGATTGGAAACCTGCATCGCGCTCTCGCCAAGCGCTTTCCGTTCGCGATTTACTACGATCTGCAGGGTGACATCGCCACCGTCGTCGCGGTGCTCGACTGCCGTCAGAATCCGGCATCGATCACGGAGCGCCTTCAGCGAGCATGATCGCCGTACCGCCAGCGCCGACTTTCAGGAAACCGTGGTCTGTCCCGGGTTTTCCAACCGGCACGGACCCCAAGTGTCGGCGCTGACCACACGGCGCTGAGGGCCTCTGCCGCAGCCCCATCGCCTACAATAGAACTCCTTTGCCTGACTGAACACAGCATGACCGCCCGCCTGCGCGAAATCCCGTACAACTACACCTCGTTCTCCGACCGCGAGATCGTCATCCGCCTGCTTGGCGCCGAGGCCTGGGCGACGCTCAATGAACTGCGCGCGGAACGCATCACCGGCCGCTCGGCGCGCATGCTCTACGAGGTGCTGGGCGACATCTGGGTGGTGCGGCGCAATCCCTATCTGGAAGACGATCTGCTCGGCAACCGCGAGCGGCGCGAGGCGCTGATCGAGGCACTGCGCCACCGCCTGCGCGAAATCGACAAGCGCCGCGAAGGGAACGAGCGCGTGGCGCTGTTGCTGACCGCGGCACAGACCGCCGTGGCATCCTTCGAGCGCTGGTTCGACGAAACCCGCAGCCTGCGCAAGAAGGCGCTCAAGGTTCTGGCCCGTCACACGCGCCGCGACAACGTCTGCTTCGACGGCCTGGCGCGCGTCTCGCATGTGACCGACGCCACCGACTGGCGCGTCGAATATCCCTTCGTGGTGCTGGCGCCCGATACCGAAGAGGAAATGGCGCCGCTGGTGCGCGCCTGCATCGAACTGGGCCTGACCATCATCCCGCGCGGCGGCGGCACCGGCTACACCGGCGGCGCGGTGCCGCTGGATGCGCTGTCGGTGGTGATCAACACCGAAAAGCTGATCGACCTGGGCGCCGTGGAAATGCAGCGCCTGCCCGGCACGGACAAGGACTATGCAACGGTGCGCACCGGCGCCGGACTGGTCACGCGCCGCGTCATGGAAGCCGCGGAGAAGGCCGAGCTGGTGTTCGCCTGCGACCCGACCTCGGCCGATGCTTCCTGCATCGGCGGCAACATCGCGATGAACGCCGGCGGCAAGAAGGCCGTGCTGTGGGGCACGGCGCTCGACAACCTGGCTTCGTGGCGCATGGTGACGCCGGACGGCAACTGGCTCGAGGTCGAACGCCTGAACCACAACTTCGGCAAGATCCACGAACAGGAACGGGTCAGCTTCCGCCTCACGCGCTACGACGCGAGCGGGAAGAAGAGGCTCGGCGAGGAGCGGCTCGACGTGCCGGGCCGGCAGTTCCGCAAGGAAGGTCTGGGCAAGGACGTCACCGACAAGTTCCTCGCCGGCATCCCCGGCGTGCAGAAGGAAGGCACCGACGGCCTGATCACTTCGGCGGTCTGGGTGCTGCACAAGATGCCGCCGGTGACGCGCACGGTCTGCCTGGAGTTTTTCGGCCGCGTCACCGACGCCGTGCCGTCGATCGTCGAGATCACCGACTATTTCAAGCCGGGCGGTGCGGGGCTTGCCGCCGGCGCGCAGCTCGCCGGCCTGGAACACCTCGACGAGCGCTATGTGCGCGCCGTCGGCTACGCCACCAAGGCAAAGAATCATGGCCGGCCCAAGATGGTGCTGATCGGCGACATAGTTGGCGCTGACGATACGGCGGTGATGGCCGCCGCCTCGGAAGTGGTGCGCCTGGCCAATGCGCGCGGCGCCGAAGGCTTCATCGCCGTCTCGCCGGAGACGCGCAAGAAGTTCTGGCTCGACCGGGCGCGCACCGCGGCGATCTCGAAACACACCAACGCCTTCAAGGTCAATGAGGACGTCGTCATTCCGCTGCCGCGCATGGGCGATTATTGCGACGGCATCGAACGGATCAACATCGAGCTCTCGCTGGCCAACAAGATCGCGCTGGCCGACGCGCTGACGGACTACCTGCAGGGCGAACTGCCGCTGCACGCCGGCGACGCCAACCTCGACCCGGAACTGCTGCTGGGCGACAAGCGCGAGCAGGCGCTGGAACTGGTCGCCGGGGTGCGCGCCCATTGGCAGGCGCTGCTCGACCATCTGGACCAGCATTTCCGCGAGCTGCAGGATTACCGCCTGCGGGTGTCGTGGAAGACCGAACTCAAGGCGCCGCTGGAAGCCCTGTTCGAAGGCAATGCCTTCGGCCCGGTGCTGGCCGGGATCGAGGCCATTCACCAGGAGGTGCTGCGCGGCCGCGTCTTCGTCGCCCTGCACATGCATGCCGGCGACGGCAACGTGCATACCAACATCCCGGTGAATTCCGACCACTACGCGATGCTGCAGACCGCCTACACGGCCGTCGCGCGCATCATGGCGCTGGCGAAGTCGCTGGGTGGGGTGATTTCCGGCGAGCATGGTATCGGCATCACCAAGCTGGAGTTCCTCAGCGACGACGAGATCCGCCCCTTCCGCGACTATAAGCAGAAGGTCGACCCCGAGGGCCGCTTCAACCGTGGCAAGCTGATGGATTTGCCGCAGATGCGCGGCGACCTCTCCAATGCCTACACGCCCTCCTTTGCGCTGCTCGGCGTCGAATCGCTGATCATGGAGCAGTCGGACGTCGGCAAGATTTCCGATTCGATCAAGAACTGCCTGCGCTGCGGCAAGTGCAAGCCGGTCTGCTCGACCCACGTGCCGCGCGCCAACCTGCTCTACAGCCCGCGCAACAAGATCCTCGGCACCTCGCTGCTGATCGAGGCCTTTCTTTACGAAGAGCAGACCCGGCGCGGCATCAGCCTGCAGCATTTCGACGAATTCTCCGACGTCGCCGACCATTGCACGGTCTGCCACAAGTGCGTGACGCCCTGCCCGGTCGATATCGATTTCGGCGACGTTTCGGTGGCGATGCGCAACTTCCTGCGCCGCCAGGGCAAGAAGAAGTTCAACCCGGGCACGGCGGCGACGATGGGCTTCCTTTCGGCCACCGATCCGGCCACGATCAAGCTGGTGCGCGCCGGCATGATCCAGCTCGGCTACAAGGCACAGCGCCTCGGCCACCAGCTGGCGAAGTCCTTCGGCCTGATCCAGGACAGCGTGAAACACCCGCCGGCCACGCTGGGCCGCCCCGCGCTCAAGGCGCAGGTGATCCACTTCCTCAACAAGCCGATGCCGAAGAACGTCCCGAATCGCACCTCGCGCGCGCTGCTCGACGTCGAGGACGACAGCCTGATCCCGGTGATCCGCGATCCGCAACGGGCGAGCGAGGATTCCGAAGCCGTGTTCTATTTCCCCGGCTGCGGCTCGGAGCGCCTGTTCTCCCAGGTCGGCCTCGCCACCCAGGCCATGCTCTGGCATGCCGGCGCCACCACGGTGCTGCCGCCGGGCTACCTGTGCTGCGGCTATCCGCAAACGTCCTCCGGCGACGAGGACAAGGGCCAGGCCATCACCACGGCCAACCGCGTGCTGTTCCACCGCGTCGCCAACACCCTGAACTACCTCGACATCAAGACCGTCGTGGTGTCCTGCGGCACCTGCATGGATCAATTGCTGAAGTACGAATTCGGCAAAATCTTCCCCGACTGCCGGCTGGTGGACATCCATGAATGGCTGTTTGAAAAGAGCATCAAGCTCGACGGCGCGGGTACGCAAATACGGGGTGTGCAGTACATGTATCACGAGCCCTGCCACACGCCGATGAAGCACCACTCCGGCATCAAGGTGGCCAACGCGCTGATGGGGAGCCGCGTCGACCTCTCGGACCGCTGCTGCGGCGAAGCCGGCTCGCTGGCCGTGTCGCGGCCCGACGTGTCGACCCAGATCCGCTTCCGCAAGCAGCAGGAAATAGAAGCCGGCGCCGCGGAACTGCGCAAAGTTGGCGCTGGCGACGCGGTGAAAATCCTCACTTCCTGCCCCTCCTGCCTGCAGGGCCTGTCGCGCTACGAAAACGATGCGGATATAACGGCCGACTACATCGTGGTCGAAATGGCCAAGGCTATCCTCGGTCCGGACTGGATGCAGGATTACATCCGCGCCGCCAACAATGGCGGCGTCGAACGGGTATTGCTGTAAGCGCGACGCGCCTGCAGCACGCTGTGACGCACTTCACTGCCTGTCCGATCACGCTCGCACAGAGCCTGCGATTGGCGCTATGCTTATCCGGTGGCGACTAACCTGGATTGCGAACTGTGTGCGGGTTCCGGCGGCGAACTGCTGTGGGAGGACGATGTTTGCCGCGTGGTGCGCGTGGGCGGCGCCGAAGGGGCGGCATTCCCCGGCTATTGTCGCGTCGTCTGCCGGCAACATGTCGCTGAAATGAGCAGCCTCGGCGTCGGCGACGCGCATCGCGTCATGGATGTGGTGCTGGCTACCGAGCGCGCCCTGCGCGTCTGCGTCGAGCCGGACAAGATCAACCTCGCCAGCCTGGGCAACCTGGTCCCGCACCTGCACTGGCACGTTATCCCGCGCTGGCGCGACGACAGCCACTTTCCGGCGCCGATCTGGGCCGCGGCGCAACGCAGCGCAAAGCCCCGCCCCGTTGTCGGCAGCGCCCACCTGCAGCAAGCCCTGAAAACCGAACTCTCGACCCTGAATGACACGCCATGAATTTTGATCTGCCGTCCACCGGAACCGAACAGAGCCCTGCCTTTCTCAATGCGGCCGGCTGCAAGGATTGGCTGCTCAAGGTGCCCCTGGCCAATGCCGTGCAGGCGCAATCGATGCTCCTGCGCCAACTCAGCCTGCTGCATCGCTACAGCCTGCCGGCCAGCGAACGCTTCGCCATTCTCGAGGCCTTGCGCGGCCCGCTGAGCGGGGTGCAGGAGGATGCAGCGATAAAGTTCGCCGCCAAACCCCTGCCCTTCGCACCGCACGAACAGGCTGCCCTGGATACCACGCTGAGCGTCTGGCACATGTTGTCGCTCGGCTACCTGCGCTGCTTCGATGCCTTCTGTGCCGACAGTTCCGGCGCCTTCTCGATGCCGGCCTTGCTCGAAGTGCGCGCACTGTGCGCCGCCAACCCCGAACAGGCGTCGCGCGCCGCCACCCTGGCGCAGCGCACGCTCTCGGTATTCGGCGACTGGCAGCTCGATCTCTGTCGCAGCGGGCAGTTGCCGAATGCCGCCTACTGGAAGCAACTGCACCACATATTCTTTGCCGCGGAAACCCTCGGCGTCGCGGGCCTCGGCGTGCGGGATTCGGTGCGTCATGGCAAAACCCATACCAGCGCGCTGGCCGCCTATGCCGAATGCAATCTGCTGAGCACCGCCAATGCCTACGAACTGGCAACCCGCCACTTGAGCTGGGTGGCACGCTGGGCCCGCCGCTGGGGCGGCAAACTGGTGCTGCTGAAGGTCCCGCCCGAGGACATCCGCAACCGCGCCGTACCCCTCTGGGTCGACCTTGAATCGGATCAGCCGGCGAGCTATGTGCCGCACCCGGCCGAGGGCGGTCGCTGGCTGGAAACCACCGAACTCAGGAAGAGCCTGGTGGCCCGCATCACGCTGCTGGAGCAAGGCCGGGCCCCGGCCGACCTGCAACTCGGCGACGACGTCACCCAGCCGGCGGCCGGCCAGCTACTGCTGCATGTGCTGCAGCGCTGGTGCAAGGGCGGCGCCGAACGCCGCCACGAGCGGCATAGCGCCAACACCGACTGCAGCCTTATTGCCGGTTTCGACAGCGTGCACTTCCACCTCTCGGACGGCCAGGCTTTCCGTGCGCCCTCCCGCGACGATACGACGCTGCGCCGCGAACGCGAAGAATTCGAGACCTTCGGCGAGCGCAGTCATCGCACCGCGGCCGCGGCGGAGAAGAAAGACGATACGCTTCTCGAGAACTGGCGTGTGGTCGACGAATCGGCCGTCGGCCTGCGTCTGACGCGGACGCTCAAGCTCGGCGTGCGCATCGGCGCCGGGATGATGGTTGCCACGAAGACCGCGGACGCCCGCCATTTCGCCTTGGGCAATGTGCGCTGGGCGCTGCGCGAGGGCGACGACCGGCTGGTGGCCGGCATCCAGCTGTTCCCGGGCGAACCCCGCCCGGTGGCGGTGCGCACCGTGGAAGCGGGCGGAGTCCGCGGCAGCTGGCGTCAGGGCTTCCTCTTGCCGGCGATCGACGCACTCAAGGAGCCGGCCAGCGTGGTCCTTGCCGCCGGCACATTTCGCATCGACCGCAGCGTCGAAGTCATGGTCGATCAGAATCAGCAGGTGCTCAAGCTGTTCCGCGTGCTCGATCGGGGCACCGAATTCGAGCGCTGCAATTTCTACGACTGAACCCGGTGCGGCGGAAACACCGCGCTGAAGGTGGAGCCGCACCCCGGTTCGCTGTCGATCTGCAGCACCGCCTGATGCCGCTCCAGCACGTGCTTGACGATGGCCAGGCCAAGCCCGGTGCCGCCGGCTTCGCGCGAGCGGCCGCGATCCACGCGGTAGAAGCGCTCGGTCAAGCGCGGCAGGTGTTCGCGGGCGATGCCGATGCCGCTGTCGCGTACTGAAAACCGCCCGCCGGCCTCGCCCTCCGCGCTCCAGCGCAGCACGATCTCGCCGCCTTCGGGGGTGTAGCGCACGGCATTCCCGGCCAGGTTGGCAAAGGCCGATCGCAGCTCGCGCGCGCTGCCCAGGAGGCCGCGCGGTCCCTGATTCTCCAGTGTAAGGCGATGCCGCCCGGCCGATAGCACCTGGATTTCCTGGAACACATCGGCCAGCAGGGCGGCCGCGTCGATCGGGTCTTCCAGCGGCGGCGACGAATCGGTTTCCAGTGCCGATAAAGTCAGCAGGTCATCGATCAATTGCTGCATGCGCCGCGCCTGTTCGGCCGCGGTCTGCAGATACTGCGCGAGTTCCTGCGAGGGTGTGTCGTGCAAGGCGTCCAGCGCCGTTTCGACAAAGCCGAGCGTGACGGTCAGCGGCGTCTTCAGTTCATGCGACACGTTGGCGACGAAATCGCGCCGCATCGTCGCCAGCTTCTGCAATTGCGTCACGTCGCGCACCAGCAGCAAGGTGCGGCCGGCGGCGAAGGGCGCGGCCTGGATCTGCAGATTGCGGCCCGGATTGCGCTGGGTGTGTAGTTCCAGCGGCACGCCGCGATGATCGGGGTTGTCGAGGTAGTCGCGAAACTCCGGCTCGCGCAGCAGGTGGGTGATGCGGCTGCCGGTATCGACCGATGCCTTGAGGCCGAGACAGACTTCGGCGTGCAGATTCATCCACTCGATGCTGCGACGACCATCGAGAATCATCACGCCGTCAGGCAGGGCTTCGGCAGCGCGGCGAAAGCGCGCCAGTTCCTCGGTCGCATGCTCGCGTTCGGCGCTGGCCAGCCGGGCACGCCGGTGCAAGGCCTCGAACACCGCGCCCCAGGCGCCGCGGGCGCTCGGCGTCGGGGTTCCCAGCGGGCAGCCGGCCCAGCGGATCAGCCGCAGCACCATCCACAGCTGGCGCAGGAAGAAGAAGCCGACCGTGCCCAGCAGCAACAGCGACGCCCCGTGCTCGCCCGCCGCAAACCAGCCGATCAGCGCCGCCAGCGCCGCCAGCGCGATGGCCGCAAAAAGTTCGGACAATACCGCGTTCACGTCGCCGAAATCCGGTAGCCGCTGCCGCGCACGGTCTGGATCAGGCCGTCGTGTCCGCTCGCCTCGAGCGCCGCGCGCAGGCGACGGATATGCACGTCGACGGTGCGCTCTTCGACAAACACGTGGTCGCCCCAGACCTGGTCGAGCAGTTGCGCACGGGCATGCACCCGCTCCGGATGGGTCATCAGAAAATGCAGTAAACGGAATTCCGTGGGGCCGAGATTCACCTCGGCACTGCCGGCCGTGATGCGGTGGGTGGCCGGATCGAGCCGCAAGCCGCCGAGTTCGACCGTGTCCTCGGTGGCCTGCGGAGCATGGCGGCGCAGCACCGCCTTGATGCGCGCCACCAACTCGCGCGGACTGAAGGGCTTGGTCACGTAGTCGTCGGCGCCGAGTTCCAGGCCTTCGATCTTGTCGCGCTCGCCGGCGCGGGCGGTGAGCATGATGATCGGCAGACGCCGGGTGCGCGGCTCGCTGCGCAACAGGCGCGCGAAATCGACACCGCTCATGCCCGGCAGCATCCAGTCGAGCAGCACCAGATCGGGCAGCGCCTGGCGCACCAGCTGCCGTGCGGTCTCGGCATCGGGCGCGAGCTGCACGACGTGGCCGGCACGCGACAAATTGACCTCGATCAGCGACTGGATCGCCGGCTCGTCTTCAACCACCAGTATCGTTGCGGACATGGGCTTACAGGGCAAGGGGACAAGTGCCAGTCTATTGCGGCTTGATGACGGTTCCGTGACATCGATTCGACCGGCGGTGTGCGCTATGATAGCCGGCCCACAAGAGGAGTTGCCGCCATGTCCGGTCTCGACACCAAGACCCCAATCCCCACCGAGATCACCCTGCACAAGAAATCGCGCATGCTCGAACTGACATTCGAGGACGGCAGCCGTTTCGAGCTGCCCGCCGAATTCCTGCGCGTCTGCAGCCCGTCCGCCGAAGTGCGCGGCCATGGCCCGGGCCAGGAGACGCTGCAAACCGGCAAGTGTAACGTCGAAATCACCGCCCTCGACGCGGTCGGCAATTACGCGGTGCAGCCGACCTTCTCCGACGGCCACAACACCGGCATCTATTCCTGGGACCTGCTCTACCATCTGGGCGCCAACCACGAGGAGCTCTGGGCCGACTACCTGGAGCGCCTTGAAAAAGCCGGTGCCAGCCGCGATATAGACTCGACCACGCTGCCGCCGAAATCCGGCGGTGGTTGCGGCCACCACTAGACCCGATGACAAAAACCCATTTCGGCTTTGAAACCGTAGACGAGAGCGAGAAGGCCCGCCGCGTCGCCGGCGTGTTCTCTTCGGTCGCGCAGAAATACGACGTGATGAACGACCTCATGTCGGCCGGGCTGCATCGTCTGTGGAAGAAATTCACCATCGAGATCGCCGCACCGCGGCCGGGCGAACGCGTGCTCGACGTGGCCGGCGGCACCGCCGACTTGTCGTCGGCCTTCGCCAAGCGCGTCGGCGCCTTCGACCAGACCGGCGGCGAGGTCTGGCTCACCGACATCAACAATGCCATGCTCGGCGTCGGTCGCGACCGCCTGCTCGACGAGGGCGTGCTGGCGCCGGTGGCCCAGTGCGACGCGGAAAAGCTGCCCTTCCCGGACAACCATTTCGACATCGTCACGGTCGCCTTCGGCCTGCGCAACATGACGCACAAGGACCGGGCGCTGGCCGAAATGCGCCGCGTGCTGCGGCCCGGCGGACGTCTGCTGGTGCTGGAGTTTTCCAAGGTGTGGAAACCGCTGGAAAAGGCCTACGATGTCTACTCGTTCAAGCTGCTGCCCTGGCTCGGCGAGAAGATCGCGGGGGACGCCGAGTCCTACCGCTACCTGGCCGAATCGATCCGCATGCACCCGGACCAGGCCACGCTCAAGGCCATGATGGAACAAGCCGGGCTGGAGCGAGTCGAAGTATTCAATCTGACAGCCGGCGTCGTCGCGCTGCATCGTGGTTACAAGTTCTAACGAGGAGTAAGACACAAATGAAGCGACTAGTGATTGCCGCGTTCGCGGCCGTGGTGGGCCTGGCACTGATAGTTCCCGATGCCGAAGCCGCGCGTTTTGGCGGCGGCAGATCCTTCGGCATGAAACGTCAGGCGAGTCCCGCACCGGCGCCGACGGCGCCGACAGCGGCCGGCAAGCCTGCCGCTGCGCCGACTGCCGCAGCCAAGCCGGCCGGGATGAGCCGCTTCCTCGGCCCCCTGGCCGGCCTCGCCGCCGGCCTGGGCATTGCCGCCCTGCTCTCCCACTTCGGCTTGGGCGAAGGTTTCGCCAGCATGCTGATGCTCGCGCTGCTGGTCATGGCCGCGGTCTTTGTCATGCGCTGGCTGATGAGCAAGCGCACACCGCAGTCCGGCATGCAGTATGCCGCTGCCGGTCCCGGCAATGCCGCGAACTTCAAGCCTGCCCAGTTCGAAGCCGCGACAGTTGGCGCTGGCGGCACGGCGGCCAACGCGGCCGGGGGCAACATTCCCGCCGATTTCGACGTGGCAGGCTTCCTGCGCCAGGCCAAGCTCAACTTCGTGCGCCTGCAGGCCGCCAACGACCGCGGCGACATGGACGACATCCGCCAATTCACCGCACCGGAAATCTTCGCCGAGATCCAGATGCAGTATCAGGAACGCGGCGGCGCAAGCCAGGAAACCGACGTCATGCAACTCGATGCCGAACTGCTCGAAGTCGTCACCGAAGACAAGCACCACATCGCCAGCGTGCGCTTCTCCGGCCAGTTGCGCGAGGAAGCCACGGCCGCGCCGCAAGCCTTCACCGAGATCTGGCACCTGGTCAAGCCGACCGACGACAGCCGCGGCTGGAATGTCGCCGGCATCCAGCAGATCTAGGCCTTTAGCATGCAAGCCCTGCCCGCGCCGCTGCTAGCCGCGATCAATCACCTGCTCGCGCAGGCGGTATGGGCGCGCGAAAAACTCGCGCCCTTCGCCGGGCACGCCGCCCAGATCAAACTGCCGCCTTTCGAGGCGGCTTTTTTGATCGGCGCGGACGGCACCCTCTGCGCCCCGGCCGCAGACGCCGAACTCGAAGTCAGCATTGCGCTGCCGGCGACGACGCCGCTGCTCGCGCTGCAAGGCAAGGATGCCGTGATGCGCGCGGCGCGCATCGAGGGTTCGGCCGAATTCGCCCAGGCGCTGGGTTTCGTGATTCGCAACCTGCGCTGGGATGCCGAGGAAGACCTTTCGCATATCGTCGGCGACATCGCGGCGCATCGCATCGTCGGCGGCACGCGCGAATTCGCCGCCTGGCAACGGCAGGCGGCGCAGAACTTCGCCGCCAATCTCGCCGAATACTTCACCGAAGAACAGCCGCTGATTGCGCGCCAGGCGGATATCGCAGCGTTTGCCGACGATATCGACCGGCTGCGCGACGATGTGGCGCGACTCGAAAAGAGGCTGCAACGACTGGCTTGATCGCCGGTTGAAATAATTCTATTGGCGTAGCCGCGACAGGCTGCGGACAATCCCCCTCCTCAATCACCGGGAGGAACCCATGAAGACATTTCTGCTTGCCGCGGCAACGCTGATCACGCCGTTTACCACGGCCCTTGCCAGCGACGAGGCCCTGCTCACGGAAGCGCGCAAGGTGGCGACCACGCTGCCGCCAAAGCTCGTCGTCGCGTTGCAGGACGAGATCAAGAAATCCGGACCCGAGGGCGCGATCCCGGTGTGCAAGGACATGGCGCCCAAGATGGCCGGCGAGATCTCGCAGCAGACCGGCTGGAAAATCAAACGCGTCAGCCTGAAAGCGCGCAATGACGCGCGGGCCATCCCCGACGCCTGGGAAAAGGCCGCGCTGGAGGATTTCGACAAACGCGCGGCGGCCGGCGAATCACCAGCCAAGCTGGAGAAGGGCGAAAAGATCGGCAACGAATATCGCTTCGTCAAGGCGCTGCCGGTGCAGAGCCTGTGCCTGAATTGCCACGGCCCCGACGACAAGCTCAATCCTGCCGTCAAGGCCGCGCTCGGCCAGCACTACCCCAACGACAAGGCCACCGGCTATGCGGAAAGCCAGATACGCGGCGTGATCAGCGTGCGCAAGGCACTCTGATCCAGCCGTCTTACTGGGCGGCGGCGCCACCGCCCAGCGCCTTGTAAAAACTTGCCGCGGTAGACAGCAGCTGGCGCCGTACCGCCAGCGCCGACTGTTGCGCGGCGAAGTGTTCGCGCTGGGCATCGAGCAGTTCGAGGTGGCTGGAGACGCCGGCCTTGTAGCGCGCATCGACCAGCGTCAGGCGTCGGCTCTGCGCGGCAACGCCGGCTTCCTGGGCCTGCAACTGTTCGGCCAGTTCTCGGCGCGCGTCGAGCAGGTCGGCGATTTCGCGGAAGGCCTGCTGGATGGTCTTCTCGTACTCGGCGACGGCTAGGTTCTTGCGCGCGCTGGCCAGGTCGACGTTTTCAGCCGTACGTCCGCTATCGAACAGCGGCAGGCGCAGGGCCGGCATGAAACTCCAGGCGCCGCTGCCGGCCTCGAACAAACCGGAGAGACCGTGACTGGCGGTGCCGAGCGCGGCGGTCAACACTATCTTGGGCAGGAAGGCGGCGCGCGCGGCGCCGATGTTGGCATTGGCGGCGATCAGCTTCTGTTCGGCGGCCATGACGTCGGGTCGCTGCAGCAATACCTCGCTCGGCAAACCCACCGCGACTTCGGCCACCAGCCCGCTCTGCGCCAGGCTGGCGCCCGCGATGTCCGCGGGTGCCGCGCCGACCAGCAGGCGCAAGGCGTTTTCCGCCGCGGCGTAACTGCGCGCGAGGCTGGCGACTTCGGCTCGCGCGTTCTGGTAGGCGCCGTCGGCCTGCAGGTAATCGAGATCGCCGGCGAGGCCGACGTCGCGGCGGCGGCCGACCAGGGTTCGCGTTTCGTCCCGGCTCTTCAGCGTCTCGACGGCCAGTTCGCGTCGCTCGCCGAGTTCCAGCAGACTCAACCAGGCATTGGCGACATCGGCGATCAGCGACAGGCGGAACGCTTGGCGTGCGTAGTCGCTGGCGAAGAAGTTGGCGCGCCCGGCATCGTCGAGGCTCCTGACCCGGCCCCAGAAGTCCAGCTCGAAGGCAGCGACGGCCAGATTGACGTCGTAGCGCTGGCTGTTCAGCTGGCGACCGCTGCCGGAAATATCGGCCGGCGTCAGCGAGGCGGCACGCTGGGCCGCCAGATCCACCGTCGGCAAGCGGTCGGCACGGGCGATGCCGGCCAGTGCGCGCGCCTCATCGACGCGCGCCACTGAAATGCGCAGGTCGCGGTTGTGTTCCAGCGCCGCCGTGATCAGGGCCTGCAGGCGCGGATCGGTGAAGAATGCGCGCCAGTCCGCGGTGATCGCCGCGCCTTGCGCCGTATCGCCAGCGCCAACTCTTGCCGGCCAAGTCTCGGGCACCGGCGCCGCAGGGCGCTGGAAGTCCGGCGTAAACGAGCAGCCCGCAAGGGCCAGGGCCAGCACCAGGGGAAGGGTCTTATTCATCATGCTGCTCCGTGTGGTGACGGGCGTGGCCGGGGAAGAAGCGGCGCACCACCACGAAAAATACCGGGACCAGGAAGACCGCCAGCGCGGTGGCGGCGAACATGCCGCCGATCACGCCGGTGCCGATGGCGATGCGGCTGTTGGCGCCGGCACCGGTGGACACCGCCAGCGGCAGCACGCCGAACATGAAGGCGATCGAGGTCATCAGGATCGGCCGGAAGCGCAATCGGCAGGCTTCGAGCGTGGCCTCGATCAGATCCTTGCCCTGCTCCTGCAGTTCGCGGGCGAACTCGATGATCAGGATCGCGTTCTTCGCCGAGAGGCCGATGATGGCGATCAGGCCGACCTTGAAATAGACGTCGTTGGGCAGGCCGCGGAAGGTCACGGCCAGCACCGCGCCGAAAATGCCCAGCGGCACCACCAGCATCACCGCGAAGGGAATCGACCAGCTCTCGTAGAGCGCCGCAAGGCAGAGGAAAACCACGATCAGCGAGACCGCGAAAAGGAAGGGCGCCTGGGTGCCGGAGAGCCGCTCCTCGAAGGAGCTGCCCGACCATTCGTAGCCAATGCCGGCCGGCAGCTTGGCGGCGACGTCCTCCATCGCCAGCAGGGCTTCGCCGGTCGAGCGGCCGGGCGCCGCATTGCCGGCGATCTTCATCGAGGGCAGGCCGTTATAGCGGTCGAGCTTGGGACTGCCGACGATCCACTGCGCCGTGGCGACTTCGGCGAGCGGGATCATGTCGCCGCGTGCGTTCTTGATCGGCAGCCGCAGCAGGTCTTCCGGCGTGCGCCGGGTGTCGGCTTCGGCCTGCATCTGCACGCGCAGGATGCGGCCTTCGCGCACGAAGTCGTTGATGTAGGCGGTGCCGAGGGTGGCCTGCAAGGTGTCGTTGAGCTCGCCCAGGTCGATGCCCAGCGCACGCGCCTTGACCCGGTCCACAGTGAGGAAGACCTGCGGCCCAGCCTCCTGCCCTTCGGGGCGCACGCCGACCAGCGCGGGGTTTTGCCCAGCCAGACCGAGCGCCATGTTGCGCGCTTCGAGCAGCTTGTCGCGGCCCAGGCCACCGCGATCCTGCAGGCGGAAATCGAAGCCGCCGACCGCCGCCAGTTCGGGTATGGGTGGCACGTTGATGGCGAAGATCATCGCCTGCTTGATGCGGAAGAAGGCCATGTTGGCGCGTTGCACCACCGACTCCGCGCTGTTGTCCTTGTGCGGCCGCTCGTCCCAGCTCTTGAGCCGGACGAAAGTGATCGCGGCGTTCTGGCCGCGGCCGAAGAAGGAGAAACCGAGCACGCCGATGACGTGGGCGACTTCCTTCTGCGCCAGGTAGTGCTGCTCGACGGTTTCGAGCACTTTCAGGCTGCGCTCCCGCGTCGCCGCCGGGGGCAGCTGGACGATGCTGAGGAAGTAGCCCTGGTCTTCGCTGGGGAGGAAGCTGCCCGGCAGCTTGCTGAAGAACCAGCCGGTGGCAGCCAGGATCGTCGCATAGACGATCAGCCAGCGCCCCGGCTTGCCGAGGATGCGGCGCGTGGCGCCGATGTAGCGGCGCACGGTGGCGGCGAAGAAACGGTTCCACCAGCCGAAAAAGCCGCTGTGCGGCATCACGTCGTCCTTGCCCGGGTCGTGCTTGAGCAGGGTCGCGCACAACGCCGGCGTCAGCGTCAGCGCCATGGAGGCCGAGAAGCCCATGGTCAGGATCAGCGTCACGGCGAACTGGCGGTAGATCGCGCCGACGGCGCCGCCGAAGAACAGCAGGGGCACGAACACCGCGGTCAGCACCACGGTGATGGCGATGATGGCATTGATGATCTGGCCCATCGCCTTGCGCGTCGCGTCGCGCGGGCTGAGGCCTTCCTCGCTCATGATGCGCTCGACGTTCTCGATCACGACGATGGCATCGTCCACCACGATGGCGATGGCCAGCACCATGGCGAACAGGGTCAGCACGTTGATCGAATAGCCGAGCAGGTAGAGGCCGATCAGGGCGCCGAACAGCGACACCGGCACGACCACGGCCGGGATGAAGGTGGCGCGCACGTTTTCGAGGAAGAGGTACATCACCAGCACCACCAGGATCATGGCTTCGATCAGCGTCTTGACCACTTCGCGGATCGAGATATCGACGAAGGTCGAGGTGTCGTAGGGCACCATCCAGGAAATGCTGGGCGGGAAATATTTCGCCAGCTCGGTCATCCGGTCATTGACCGCCTTGGCGGTGTTGAGCGCATTGGCACCCGGCGCCATGCGCACGGCAATCGCGGCCGTGGGCTGGCCATCGACGCGGGCGGCAATCGAGTAGTCCTGCGCACCGAGCTCAACCCGGGCGACATCCCTGACCCGCACCGTGGCACCGCGGGCGTCGCTCCTGATGATGACGTTGCCGAATTCCTCGGGGGTCGCCAGGCGGCCCTGGGTGATGATGGTGGCGGCATACTCCTGGCCCGGCGCGGCCGGCACCTGACCGAGTTCGCCGGTGGCGATCTGGGCGTTCTGCGCGCGCACCGCCTTCGCCACGTCGGCCGGGGTCAGGCCGAAGGCGGTCAGGCGCTCGGGTTTGAGCCACAGCCGCATCGAATATTCGGTGCCGAACAGGATCGCCTCGCCCACGCCGGGAGTGCGGCGGATGCTTTCCAGCACGTTGGCCGCGGCGTAACTGCCGAGCGCCACGTTGTCGAGGGACTTGTCGGGCGAGAACAGGGAAAGGAACATCAGGTAGTTGCGCGCCGACTTAACCACGGTGATGCCCAGGCGCCGCGCCTCTTCGGGCAGGCGCGGCTCGGCGCGCTTGATGCGGTTCTGGGTTTCCACCGAGGCCAGATCGAGATTGGTGCCTGCCTGGAAGGTCAGGGTGATGGTGCCGATGTTCTGCTCGGAGGCGGACTCCATGTAAAGCAGATTCTCGATGCCGTTGAGTTCCTGTTCGATCAGCGCGACCGCGGTTTCCTCGACCACCTTGGCCGAGGCGCCGGGGTAATTCACCGTGATCGCCAGCGCCGGCGGCGCCACTGCCGGGTAGCTCGCCACCGGCAGCTGGCGCAGCGCGAGCAGGCCGCCGAGCACGATGATGATGGCGATGACCCAGGCGAAGATCGGCCGGTCAATGAAGAATTTTGGGATCATGACTTGGTCTTTTCTGCATTGGGCTTGGCTGCGCCCGCCGCCGCGCCCGGAGTCCACGGCAGGGGCTTGACCACGCTGCCCGGCCTGGCCTGCTGCAGGCCATTGACGATCACCTGCTCGCCGCCTTTCAGGCCGTCGTCGACGATGAAGTCGCCACCGGACATGGTGCTGGTCTTGATCTGCCGCGGCGCCACCTTGCCGGCGGCATCGACCACCATCACGAACTGGCCCTGGGCGCCGCCCTGCACCGCGCGCTGCGGCACGCGGATCGCCTTGTCGAGCTGGGCCTGCGGAAAACGCACACGCACGAAGGTGCCGGGCAGCAGCTCGCGGCGCGGGTTGGGGAACTCGGCGCGCAACAGGACGGCACCGCTGTTCGGATCGACGGCGAGGTCGGTGAACTGGAGGCGGCCTTTCTCCGGATAGAGCGAACCGTCTTCGAGCACCAGCTCGACTTTCGTCGCATCGGCTTTTTTCTGCTTGCCGTTCCTGATTGCCTGCTGCAGGCGCAACAGGTCCGAGTAGGACTGCGAAAACTCGACGCGGATCGGGTCGAGCTGCTCGATGGTGACCAGGTGCGTCGCCTCGCCCTTGCCGACCAGGGCACCCTCGGTGACCATCGCGCGACCGATGCGGCCGGAAATTGGCGCTGGCGGCACGGCGTTTTCGAGGTCGAGTTTGGCCTTCGCCGATGCGGCTTCGGCCTGCTTGACGCGCGCCTCGGCGGCGTCGAATTCCTGCTGGCTGACGGCCTTGATGTCGAGCAGCGGCGCGTAGCGCGCAAACACCGCCTTGGCCGCCGCCAGGTCGGCTGCCGCCGCCGCCGCCTGCGCCTGGTAGGTGCGCGCATCGATGCGGAACAGCGGCGTGCCCGCCACGATATCGGTACCCTCGGTGAACAGGCGCTTCTCGACGACCCCTTCGACGCGAGCCCTCACTTGCGCGGAACGTACCGCCTGCAGGCGACCCGGCAAATCCTGCGTAATGGTCGCGCCGGCCGCGGCAACGGTGATTACGTCAACCTCGGGCGGCGGCATGGCGGCACCTGCTGCGGCACCGGGCGGACCTTTCTGTCCGCCATCACCACAGGCGGCCAGAAGTGCGAGCAACAGCAGGGGGATGTGTTTTCTCATGGGGTACTCCGTTGGGGGACGGGATTGGGAAGGGATGCCTCGGTGGCGAAGGCACGCAGGTAGCAATCGACGATTTGAGCGACGCGCGCCGGGTCCGGTTCCGGTGGTGCTTCGCCGGAAAGCAGGAAATGACTGCGGTCGGCGCCGACCAGCATGGACAGCAGGGTGGTGGTGGCGAATTCGGCATCGACCGGGCGCAATTCGCCGCGGTCCATGGCCTGCTGCAGGACGCTGCGCAGGCGCGCGGCGGTCTGAGCCGGACCGTTGCGATAAAAGCGCGCGGCAAGTTCGGGAAAGCGCGTCGTCTCGGCGATCAGGGCCCGGTAGAAACCCAGTCCCTGCGCGCTCAGCGCCTTGGCGCGGAACGCGACACCGAAACGAAGCAAGCGCTCACGCAGGCCTATTGCCTCGTCATCCAGGGTGATCAGCAAGGCGGCTGTGACCTGCTTGATGACTTCGCCAAACAGTTCGGCCTTCGATGGGAAGTGGTTGTAAAGGGTTTGCCGGGCGACGCCGGCGCGCAGTGCAACTCGCTCGACACTGGCCCGATAGCCTTCCTCGATGAAGATTTCAGTCGCAGCCTGGATCAGGCGCGAGCGGCAATCGGTGGAATCGTGATGGGCGAGCGGAATCACTGGACGGGTGCAGTTGGGCTAGACTGGACTGTCCAGTCTACATTGAATTCGGTTTCTTGCCAAGCTTCACACCTAAACAAAAAGGCAGCCGAAGCTGCCTTTTTGAGTGCATCGAGAAACGCGCTTTGCGCGCCGGCGTCAGTGCCGCTGCTTGCGCAAACGATCGATCGCGGCGAGCTGCGCAATGGCTTCGGCGAGTTCCGCCTGGGCCCGCGCGTAGTCGATCTCGGAACCGCGATTGACCATGGCTTCTTCGGCCAGTTTCTTGGCTTCCAGCGCCTTCGCCTGATCCAAGTCGGCGCCGCGGATGGCGGTATCCGCCAGCACGGTCACCAGGCCCGGCTGCACTTCGAGCAGGCCGCCAGCAACGAAAATCAATTCTTCCTTGCCGCCTGCTTGCTGGACCCGCACCGCGCCCGGCTTGATCCGGGTCATCAGCGGCATATGGCCGGGCAGTATGCCCAGTTCGCCCGCTTCGCCCGGCAGAACGACGAATTCCGCCAGACCGGAGAAAATCAGTTCCTCGGCGCTAACGACGTCCACATGAATAGTCATGGCCATTACTTTACCTCTATTTGTAATCGAGAGTGGCTGGCCGGGAGCGGGCGACGACTCGCCCGCTCCCGGCTTTCCATTCGCTTACTGCAGTGCTTATTGAAGCGTTTTTGCTTTCTCGAATACTTCCTCGATCGCGCCGACCATGTAGAAAGCCTGCTCGGGAATCGTGTCGCACTCGCCGTCGACGATCATCTTGAAGCCCTTGATGGTGTCGGCCAGCGGCACGATCTTGCCCGGCGTGCCGGTGAACACTTCGGCCACGTTGAAGGGCTGCGACAGGAAGCGCTGGATCTTGCGCGCGCGGGTCACGGCCAGCTTGTCTTCGGGAGCCAGTTCGTCCATGCCCAGAATCGCGATGATGTCGCGCAATTCCTTGTAGCGCTGCAGGTTCGACTGCACGCGGCGGGCGACGCTGTAATGCTCTTCGCCGACGACGAGCGGATCGAGCTGGCGCGAGGTGGAGTCGAGCGGATCGACCGCCGGGTAGATGCCCAGCGAGGCGATGTCACGCGACAGCACGACGGTGGCGTCGAGGTGCAGGAAGGTGGTCGCCGGGGACGGGTCGGTCAAGTCATCGGCAGGCACATACACGGCCTGGATCGAGGTGATCGAACCGACCTTGGTCGAGGTGATGCGCTCCTGCAGACGGCCCATTTCGTCGGCCAGCGTCGGCTGGTAGCCCACGGCGGACGGCATGCGGCCGAGCAGCGCGGAGACTTCGGTACCGGCCAGCGTGTAGCGGTAGATGTTGTCGATGAACAGCAGGATGTCCTTGCCTTCGTCGCGGAACTTCTCGGCCATGGTGAGGCCGGTCAGCGCCACGCGCAGACGGTTGCCGGGAGGCTCGTTCATCTGGCCGAAGACCATCGCGACCTTGTCGAGAACCTTCGACTCTTCCATCTCGTGGTAGAAGTCGTTGCCCTCGCGGGTGCGCTCGCCGACGCCGGCGAATACCGAGTAGCCGCCGTAGGACTTGGCGATGTTGTTGATCAGTTCCATCATGTTCACGGTCTTGCCGACGCCGGCGCCGCCGAACAGGCCGACCTTGCCGCCCTTGGCGAACGGGCACATCAGGTCGATAACCTTGATGCCGGTGGGCAGCAGCTCGGTGGAAGGCGAGAGTTCGTCGAACTTCGGTGCCTTGGCATGGATCGGACGCAGCTCGTCGTAAGGAACCGGGCCGGCCTCGTCGATCGGGCGACCCAGCACATCCATGATGCGGCCCAGGGTGCCGGAACCGACCGGCACTGAAATCGCGGCACCCGTCGGCTTGACCGACATGCCGCGGCGCAGGCCGTCGGAGGAACCGAGCGCAATGGTACGCACGATGCCGTCGCCGAGCTGCTGCTGTACTTCGAAAGTCAGGCCGCTTTCGGCATTGCCGGAATCGGCCTCGTCGAGAGTCAGCGCTTCGTACACTTTGGGCATCGCTTCGCGGGGGAACTTGATGTCCACCACAGCGCCGATGCACTGGACGATGTTTCCGTTGCTCATGGTTGTTTCCTTAATGTAATTCCGCCAAATTCAGTCAACACGTCGCTCAGCCTGCAATGGCCGCCGCACCACCAACGATCTCCGAGATCTCCTTGGTGATCGCCGCCTGACGCGCCTTGTTGTAGACCAGCTGCAATTCCTTGATCACGCTGCCGGCGTTGTCGGTCGCGGCCTTCATCGCCACCATGCGCGCCGACTGCTCGGAGGCCATGTTCTCGGCCACGCCCTGGTAGATCAGGGCCTCGACGTAGCGCACCAGCAGCTCGTCGATCACGGTCTGCGCATCGGGTTCGTAGAGGTAGTCCCAGCTGCGCTCCGGCGTACCCATGCGTTCGCCGCACAGCGGCAGTAGCGGCTCGATCACCGGCTCCTGCTTCATGGTGTTGACGAAGCGGGTGTAGGCGATATGCACGGCATCCAGCTCGCCGGCCTGGAACGCATCGATCATGACCTTCATCGGCCCGATCAGCTTTTCCAGATGCGGCGTGTCGCCCAGATGGGTGATCTGGGATATGACGTTGGCGCCCATGCGCTGCATGAATCCGAGGCCTTTGTTGCCGATGCAGGTGACGCGTATGTCGGTTGCGCCGTCGGTTTCCCACTGGCGCATGTGGTTCAGCGCCTGGCGCAGGATGTTGGTGTTGAGGCCGCCGCAGAGGCCCTTGTCGGTCGTCACCACGATCAGGCCGATACGCTTCGCCACCGCCGCCTTGGTCTTGCCAAGGAAGGCATGGCGATATTCGGTCACGTTGGCCTGCGAAAGATTGGCCGCCAGGCGACGTATCTTTTCGCTGTAGGGACGGGCCGCGCGCATCCGTTCCTGCGCCTTGCGCATCTTGGATGCGGCCACCATCTCCATGGCCTTGGTGATCTTGCGCGTGTTCTGAACGCTCTTGATCTTGGTGCGGATCTCTTTACTGCCTGCCATGATCGCCCCTCGTTAGCGCTGCGCGATCAGGACCAGGACTTCGTGAACTCGGTGACCGCGGCCTTGAGTTGGGCCTCGGCGTCCTTGTCCAGATCCCTGGTGGTCTCGATCTTGTTCATCAGGTCTGCATGCTTGTGATGCATGTACTGATGCAGTTCGGTTTCGTAGGGCAGGATGCGCGTGACATCGATGTTATCCATGAAGCCTTCGTTGGACGCGTACAGCGTGACGCCCATTTCGGCGACCGACAGCGGCGCGTACTGCAGCTGCTTCATCAGTTCCGTGACGCGGCGGCCGCGCTCCAGCTGCTTGCGGGTGGCTTCGTCGAGGTCTGAGGCGAACTGGGCGAAGGCCGCGAGTTCGCGGTACTGGGCCAGTGCCAGACGCACGCCGCCGCCGAGCTTCTTGATCACCTTGGTCTGGGCCGCGCCACCGACACGCGACACCGAGACGCCGGCGTTCATGGCCGGACGGATGCCGGCGTTGAACAAGTCGGTTTCGAGGAAGATCTGGCCGTCGGTAATCGAAATCACGTTGGTCGGCACGAAGGCGGAAACGTCGCCGGCCTGGGTTTCGATGATCGGCAGCGCCGTCAGCGAACCGGTCTTGCCCTTGACTTCGCCGTTGGTGAGCTTTTCCACCCAGGCTTCGGAAACGCGCGCGGCACGCTCGAGCAGGCGCGAGTGCAGGTAGAACACGTCGCCGGGATAGGCTTCGCGGCCGGGCGGACGACGCAGCAGCAGCGAGATCTGGCGGTAGGCCCAGGCCTGCTTGGTCAGGTCGTCATAAATGATCAGTGCATCCATGCCGCGGTCGCGGAAATACTCGCCCATCGAGCAGCCGGTATAGGGCGCGATGAACTGGGTCGCGGCGGAGTCGGAGGCGGTGGCGGCAACGACGATGGTGTATTCCATCGCGCCGTGCTCCTGCAGCTTGCGCACTACGTTGGCGACGGTCGAAGCCTTCTGGCCGATCGCGACGTAGATGCAGAACATGTTCTGCCCCTTCTGGTTGATGATGGCATCAACCGCGACAGCCGTCTTGCCGGTCTGGCGGTCGCCGATGATCAGCTCGCGCTGGCCGCGACCGACCGGCACCATCGAGTCGATCGCCTTGAGGCCGGTCTGCACCGGCTGCGACACCGACTTGCGCCAGATCACGCCGGGCGCGACTTTTTCGATCTTGTCGGTGAGCTTGGCGTTGATCGGGCCCTTGCCATCGATCGGTTCGCCCAGCGCGTTGACCACGCGGCCGAGCAGTTCGGGGCCGACCGGCACTTCGAGAATGCGGCCGGTACATTTGACCGTGTCGCCTTCGGTGATGTGCTCGTAGTCGCCGAGGACCACGGCGCCGACCGAGTCGCGCTCGAGGTTAAGGGCGAGGCCGAAGGTATTGCCGGGGAACTCCAGCATTTCGCCCTGCATCACGTCGGTCAGACCGTGGATGCGGCAGATGCCGTCGGTGACCGATACCACGGTACCCTCGTTACGGGCGGTGGCGGCCAACTGCATGTTCTGGATCCGGCTCTTGATCAGGTCACTGATTTCGGATGGATTGAGGTTCATGGAATTACTCCTAGTTCTTTAGCGCGGTGGCCATGGCGGCAAGTTTGCCGCGGACCGAGGCGTCAATGACTTCATCGCCGACGGCAATGCGGACGCCACCAATAAGTTCGGCATCGACCTTGACGGTCGCCTGGATCCTGCACCCGAACTTGCGTTCGAGGTCGGCCACGAGATTTTTCAGCGTTGTCTCATCGAGCACAAATGCCGAAGTGATCTCGGCGTCCTTGATGCCTTCCTGACCATGCTTTAGCTCGTTGAAAAGCTCGGCGATCTCGGGCAGGACGATGAGACGATCGTTGTCGGCCAGCACGCGGACGAAGTTCTGCTGGTCGGCCGTCAGGCTGAGCTCATCGGAGGCCGCCACATCGAGGCAGAGTTGCGCCAGCTGCGCTGGGTTCAGGCGCGGGTTGCCGATGCACTCTTCCATCTCCGGACGACCGGCAACGGCGGAAAGCCGCGAGAGCACAGCGGACCAGGCGGCCAGCGCATTCCCGCTCTTGGCCAGCTGGAACGCGGCCTCAGCATAGGGCCGCGCAAGGGTGACGTTTTCGGCCATGGCGGATTACAGTTCCGACTTGAGTTGCGTCAGCAGCTCGGCATGGGCCTGGGCGTTGATTTCCCGGCGCAGGATACGTTCGGCACCTGCGACAGCCAGGGTGGCCACATGCTCGCGCAGGGCTTCCTTGGCGCGTTGTGACGCGGTGCCGGCCTCTGCTTCGGCGGCCTCGCGAGCCGCATTGACGAGGCGGGCGCCTTCGGCGCGCGCCTCTTCGATCATCTGGGCCACCTGCTTTTCGGCACCGCTGCGAAATTCCGCTGCCGACTCGCGCGCCTTGCGTAGTTCCTCGGCGGCTTTCTTTTCAGCGTGCGCCAGGTCGGTCTTGGCCTTGTCTGCGGCCGCAAGCCCGTCAGCTATCTTGCCCGCGCGCTCATCGAGTGCCTTCATGATGGGCGGCCACACGAACTTCATCGTGAACCACGCCAAAATGAGGAACACAACCAGCTGGGCAATCAGCGTTGCGTTCAGATTCACGGTAATCGCTCCTTAAGCGTTGGGGAAGACGATTACTTCGGAAGGGCGGCAATGAACGGGTTGGCGGTGGTGTACCACAGCGCAATACCGGTACCGATAATGAAGGCGGCGTCGATCAAACCAACCAGGAGGAACATCTTGGTTTGCAGCGTGTTCATCAGTTCCGGCTGACGCGCCGAAGCTTCGAGGAAGCGGCTGCCCATGATGCCGATGCCGATACACGCGCCAGCGGCGCCGAGGCCGATGATCAGACCGGCAGCCAGAGCTACAAAACCAACGATTTGTTCCATGACAACTCCTTTAGTAACAGATTTAAGGTTGTGACAATTGATACGGGAGATTAGTGGCTTTCGTGCGCCTGACCGATATAGACCAGCGTCAGCATCATGAAGATGAAAGCCTGCAGCGTGATGATCAGGATATGGAAGATGGCCCAGACGGTTCCGGCGACAATACCGCCCAGCCACAGCAGGCCGCTGCCGGCCGTACCGGCCCAGGCTGCGCCCATTAGCGCGATCAGCATGAAGATCAGTTCGCCGGCATACATGTTGCCGAACAGTCGCATGCCGTGCGAGACGGTCTTGGCGACGAACTCGATCATCTGCATCGCAAAATTGACCGGATAGAGCAAGGGATGACTGCCGAAGGGGGCCGTGAACAATTCGTGCATCCAACCGCCGAAGCCCTTGATCTTGACGTTGTAATAAAGGCAGAGCAGCAACACGCCCAGCGACATGCCCAGAGTGGCATTGAGGTCGGCGGTGGGCACCACGCGCATGTAGGCATGGCTGGCATCATGACCGGCGACGCCGAAGATCCATGCCCAGATATTGGGCAAGGCATCGAGCGGCAGCAGGTCCATCGCGTTCATGAAGAAGATCCACACGAATACGGTCAGGGCCAGCGGGGCGATGAAACTGCGGTCGCCATGCACGATCGACTTGGACTGCGACTCGACCATTTCCACGAGGATTTCGACCGCGGCCTGAAAGCGGCCCGGCACGCCCGAGGTCGCCTTGGCGGCAGCGCGCGCCAGAATCAGCACGGCCAGCAGTCCGAGCGCAACGGACCAGAACAGGGTATCGAGATGGTAAACCGTCCAATCGACCAGGGCAGCCTGCTTGTGGCCCAGGCTGTTGAGGTGCGTCAGGTGGTGAACAATGTATTCCGATGCGTTTGGTGCGTGCTCGGCTGCCATGGGCTTCAGGCCTTAATCAATATCACAAACAGGTTCGCTTTCAGCGCAATGATCAGCCCGGCCAGCAGTGCCAGCCAGTGCAAGTCTCGATACGCCCCCGCCACGATCGCCAGCAACGCCAGCGTTGCCACGATCTTGATGAATTCGCCTACAAAAAACCTCGTCACCGAAGCCCTGCCGCTGCGCGCAGCCGCCCATAAACTCATGGCGAAAAGCAGGTTCGGTACGAACACCGCCGCACCGCCCAGTGCCGCCGACAGTGCCGCGTGCGGTCCTGCCCAAATCCACGCCAGCCCAGCAACGATCAGGGTTGCGACGCCTTGATGAAACACGGCTCTAAACATCTATAAGACCAGGCCGCGTCCAAAAGCCCGCGAATATAGGCCATTGATCGGGGGTTGTCAAATATTTTATGCTGCAGCGCGCCATTTGAAAACCAGCCGCGAAAGAAATATGTCTTTGGTATTATTTGGTTGCCGCACCGAGACGCCCCAACGCGCGTCGGGAGACAAAATCAATCGAGCCTGGCCAGCAAGCCATCCAGTTGATCGAGACTGCCGAAACGGATCGTCAGGCTGCCGCCACCCTTGCGATTGGCGCTGATCTTGACCGTGGCCCCAAGGCGATCCGACAGCTCTTCTTCGAGGCGCAGCAGGTCGCGATCCGGCTTTTTCTCGGCGCCTTTCTTGACCGGCGGATTCAGTTCCCGCGCCACCATGCGCTCGGTCTCGCGCACCGAAAATCCCTTGTCTACGACCAGCGCGGCGACACGGCCCTGCTCGCTCTTGGACAAAGGCAGCAGCGCCCTGGCGTGGCCCATCTCGATGTCGCCGGCCATCAACATGTCCTGCGCCGGCTTGGCCAGTTGCAGCAAGCGCAGCAGATTGGACGCCGCCGACCGCGAGCGGCCGAGCGCATCGGCCGCCTGCTGGTGAGTCATCTGGAATTCGTCGATCAGGCGCTGGATGCCAGCCGCCTCCTCCAACGGATTCAGATCCTCGCGCTGGATGTTTTCTATCAGCGACATGGCCAGCGCGGCATCGTCCGGAATGTCGCGGATCAATACCGGCACCTCGCCCAGGCCGGCGATCTGGGCGGCCCGCCAGCGCCGTTCGCCGGCGATGATTTCGTAGCGCCCGGTGCCGACCGGGCGCACGGATATCGGCTGGATCAGGCCCTGGGCCTTGATCGAAGCCGCCAGCTCCTCGAGCGAACCGGGGTCCATGCGGGTGCGCGGCTGGTACTTGCCCGGCTGCAGGACGCCGACGCCAAGCATTTCCTGGCGCTGGGTTTCGGGGGAGTTGTTGGCCGCCAGCAGGGCATCGAGCCCACGGCCAAGGCCCTTTTGTTTCGGTGGAGTCACGACTCGTCCTTCCAGGAATTTACACGATCTATCATTTCTACCGCAAAGGCCATGTAGGCCTGCGCCCCCTTGGCCGCCTTGTCGAACAGCACACCCGGCACACCATAGCTGGGAGCTTCGGCGAGACGCACGTTGCGCGGCACCAGGGTCTTGAACACCTTGTCGCCGAAATGCTCTTCCAGCTGCGCCGAGACCTGGGTGGAGAGGGTATTGCGCGGATCGTACATGACGCGTAGCAGGCCAATGATCTTGAGCTCGCGATTCAGGTTGGCATGGACTTTCTTGATCGTATTCACCAGATCCGACAGGCCTTCCAGCGCGTAATACTCGCACTGCATCGGAATGATGACGCCATGCGCGGCGCAGAGCCCGTTCAGGGTCAGCATCGACAGCGACGGCGGGCAGTCGATCAGGACGAAGTCGTAATCGCTCTTGTGCCCGGCCAGGGCGGTCTTTAGCCGCATTTCACGCATTTCGAGATCGACCAGTTCGACTTCGGCCCCGGCTAGGTCGCGGTTGGCCGGCAGTACGTCGAACTTCCCGGTGGGGGAAATCACCCGCGCCTGCTCAAGGGTCGCGAGCTGTAGCAACACCTGGTACACGGATGACTTGAGGCTGCGCTTTTCCACGCCGCAACCCATGGTGGCATTGCCCTGGGGATCGAGGTCCACCAGCAAGGTGCGCTGGCCGTTGGCCGCCAGCGCGGCAGCCAGATTCACGGCCGTGGTGGTCTTGCCCACCCCACCTTTTTGGTTGGCAATTGCAAATATGTGCATCGTCAGGCTCTCTCAAGAATAATCAGGTGACGCTGTGCGTCCAGTCCCGGCACACTCAGCCTGATGCAATCGACGACCTCCCAAGCTTGCGGCAGCCGCCCGATTTCGTCGTCGGGCAGCAGCCCTTTCATGGCGTAGAGGCGGCCATCCGGCGTCGGCAAATGGCCGGCAAGGCGCACGAAATCCGCCAGTTCCGCAAACGCGCGAGAAATCACGGCATCGAAGGCCCCGCCCGGCAGTTCCTCGACGCGCCGGTTGACCACGGTGAGGTTCGCCAGACCCAACTCGATCTTGGCCTGGCGCTGGAAGGCGGACTTCTTTGCCACCGTCTCGACCAGCGTCATGTCCAGGTCCGGCCGCACGATGGCCAGCGGGATGCCCGGCAGTCCGGCACCGCTGCCGATGTCGGCCCAGCGCCGTCCCGGACTCTGTCTGCCGGGGATTCCGCTTCGCGGGCCGGCAAACGTCAACTCTTGCAACGCCGGCAGCACCGACAGCGAGTCGAGCAGGTGCTGGGTGACCATTTCAGCCTCGTCGCGGATTGCGGTCAGGTTGTAGGTCGCGTTCCATTTTTTCAGCAGCGCGACATAGGCCAGCAGTCTGGCCTGGACTGCCGCAGGCAGATCCAGCCCGAGGCCGGCGAGGCCTTCGCGCAAGGCTGCAGCCAGACTCATGCCGCCTTGCGCCGCTTCAGATGAACCAGCAAGAGGGAGATTGCCGCCGGAGTCATGCCTTGCAGCCGCGAGGCCTGCCCCAGGGTTTGCGGCCGCATCTGGGCCAGCTTTTGCCGCACCTCGAAAGACAGGCCCGGGACCTCCGCATAATCGATGTCATTGGGCAGCGCCAGGGATTCATGGGCGAGACTCTTGTCGATCTCGTCCTGTTGCCGCTCGATATAGCCCTGATACTTGGCCTGGATCTCGATCTGCTCGATGACATCGGCGGCTGCCAGCGCTTCGCCTGCCCCGGACAGGGACAGCAGGCTGGCATAGCTGACCTGGGGCCGGCGCAGCAGATCGAACAGCCGGTATTCGCGTTCCATCGGCTGCCCCAGCACACGCATGGCGTCAGCCTCGGGCAACTGGCGCGGATTGACCCAGGTGGCTTTCAGGCGTTCGACTTCACGCGCCACGGCGTCGCGCTTGCGATTGAAGGCGTCCCAGCGCGGATCGTTGACCAGGCCCAGTTCGCGACCGATCTCGGTCAGGCGCATGTCGGCGTTGTCCTCGCGCAGGGACAGGCGGTACTCGGCACGGCTGGTAAACATCCGGTAGGGTTCCGACACCCCGCGCGTGATCAGGTCGTCCACCAGCACACCGAGGTAGGCCTGATCGCGCCGCGGCGACCATGACGGCAGCTGCCTGGCGAAGCGCGACGCGTTGATCCCGGCCAGCAGCCCCTGGGCTGCGGCCTCCTCATAACCGGTGGTGCCATTGATCTGGCCGGCGAAGAACAAGCCGCCGATGGACTTGGTTTCCAGGCTGTCCTTGAGATTGCGCGGATCGAAGTAGTCGTATTCGATGGCGTAGCCGGGACGCGTGATATGCGCCTGTTCGAGGCCGCGGATGGAGCGCACCAAGGCGAGCTGAATATCGAAGGGCAGACTGGTGGAGACTCCCTGGGGATAGATCTCGTGGGTATCCAGGCCTTCCGGCTCGAGAAAAATCTGGTGGCTGTCCTTGCCGGCGAAACGGTGGATCTTGTCCTCGATCGACGGGCAGTAGCGCGGCCCGACGCCGGCGATGACGCCTGTGAACATCGGCGACCGATCGAGTCCGGAACGAATGATGTCGTGGGTTCGGCGGTTGGTATGGGTGATCCAGCAAGGCACCTGGCGCGGATGCTGGTCGCGCCTGCCGACAAAGGAGAACACCGGCACCGGATCGTCGCCGGGCTGTTCCTGCAACAGCGGGAAATCGATGCTGCGGCCGTCGAGCCTTGGCGGCGTGCCGGTCTTCAGACGACCGACGGGAAGCTGGATCTCCTTGAGGCGTTCAGCCAGCGAAATCGCCGCCGGATCGCCGAAGCGTCCGGCGCGGTAATTGGCAAGCCCGACATGTACCAGCCCATTGAGGAAGGTTCCGGCCGTCAGCACTACGGCTGGCGCCTCGAAACGGATGCCCAGCTGCGTCACCACGCCGGTGACACGGTCGCCGGCGAGGATCAGATCGTCGGCGGCCTGCTGGAACAGGGTCAGATTTGGGTGGTTTTCGAGACGGCTACGGATCGCCTGCTTGTACAACTGGCGATCGGCCTGGGCGCGGGTGGCGCGTACCGCCGGCCCTTTGGAGGCATTCAGAATGCGGAACTGGATGCCGGCCTCGTCGGTGGCCGACGCCATCGCCCCACCCAGCGCATCGACCTCCTTGACCAGATGCCCCTTGCCAATGCCGCCGATCGACGGATTGCAGGACATCGCCCCGAGGGTTTCAATGTTGTGCGTGAGCAGCAGCGTCCGCGCGCCGGAACGCGCGGCAGCCAGCGCCGCCTCGGTTCCCGCATGACCGCCGCCAATCACAATCACATCGAAAGAAGCCGGAAAATCCACGCCAGGAGACCCCAGGAAATTCGAATTTCAGGGACGGCCGGGCTTATGCCGCAACCGAAAAGAGGCGCAATCATACGCCTCTCGTCTCAAAAACGCTTGTTGTCGGCGGCGACCGCAACGCTGCAGCGACCTCAGTCGGCGGGATTACTAGTCGAAGCAAGTCCGACGCTTTGTTTCACGTGAAACCGGCCCAAGCTTGTTTCACGTGAAACAACAACCTAATGCTTGCCGCCGAGCCCCAGGTAAGACTCCACCACCTTCGGGTCATCGATCAGTTTCTCGCTGGGACCTTCCAGCGCAATCTCGCCTGTCTCCAGTACATAGGCGTAATCGGCCACCTGCAGCGCGGCGCGCGCGTTCTGTTCCACCAGCAGAATCGAAACCCCGGTGCTCTTGAGGTCGGCGATAACACGGAAGATCTCGCGCACGATCAGCGGCGCCAGACCAAGACTTGGCTCGTCCAGCATCAGCAGCTTGGGTTTGGCCATCAGCGCACGGCCCACGGCCAGCATTTGCCGTTCGCCACCGGAGAGCGTCCCGGCATGTTGCTCCCGCCGCTCCTTGAGCCGCGGAAAGATGCGGAACACCTCCTCCATGGTCTGCTCATGGTCGCGGCGGCCCTTGCGATGCCGCATGAACGCGCCCAGCAACAGATTGTCGCCGACGCTCATTTCGCCGAACAGGGCGCGCGACTCGGGTACCAGATTGACGCCGAGCCCGACCATGTCCTCGACTTCCGCGTCACCGAGTTCCTGACCGAGAAATCGGATCTTGCCTTTGGTGTGGGGCAGCACGCCCATGATCGACGACAACATGGTGGTCTTGCCGGCACCGTTGGGACCGATCACGGTCACGATCTGCCCCTCCCCGACCTTGATGCCGGCGTGATGCAGCGCCTCGACCTTGCCGTAGGCAACGCACAGGTCTTCCACTTCGAGTATGGTCCTGGCTTCGCTCATCAATCGACTCCCCCGAGATAAGCCTCGAGTACCGCCGGATCGCGCTGCACCTGATCGGGCAAACCCTCGGCGATCTTTTCGCCGAACTCCATCACCACCACGCGATCGGCAAGGCCCATCACAAAATCCATGTCGTGCTCCACCAGCAGGATACCCATGCCTTCGCCGCGCAATTTACGCATCAAATCGGCCAGGGCCTGTTTTTCCATATAACGCAGACCCGCCGCCGGCTCGTCCAGCAACAGCAGACAAGGATCGGCGCACAGCGCGCGCGCGATCTCCAGGGTACGCTGCTGGCCCAGTGCCAGGCTCCCCGCGAGCTCGAACATCGAATCCTTGAGGCCCACCCTCCCCACTTGGCGCGCCGCCTCGGCCAACAGGCGCGACTCCTCGGCGCGCTCGAGGTGCAGCATCGCCGGCAACACACCCTTGCTGCCGCGCAAGTGACCGCCGATGGCCACATTCTCCAGTACCGTCATGGTCGGCAGCAGTCGCACATGTTGAAAGGTACGACTCATCCCCAGGCGCGCGATCTGCCGCGAATTAAGCCCGGTCACGGCCTGGCCGCAAAACAGCACCTCGCCCTCGGTGGCCGAATCGACACCCGAGATGCAGTTGAACATGGTCGATTTGCCGGCGCCATTGGGGCCAATCAGGGCCATCACCTCACCCGCCTTGACTGTGAGGTTCATGTTGTTGTTTGCCACCAGACCGCCAAAACGCTTGACGACATTCTTCGCCTCGAGCAAGACCTGACCCGCAGCCGGGATCGGCTTCTTCGGCAGCGCCGCTCCCTGCGGCACGGCGCGCTGCGCCTGGCGCAGCGGCATGAGACGGGTCAGAATCGGCCACAGGCCGTCGCGCGCGCGCTGCAGGACGAAGATCATCATGACGCCGAAGAAAATCACCTCGAAGTTGCCTGACGCGCCCAGCAACTTCGGCAGCCAGTCCTGGAGCCACTGCTTGAGTAGGGTGATCAGACCGGCGCCGATCAGCGCACCCCAGACGTGCGCGGCGCCTCCCACCACGGCCATGAACAGGTACTCGATGCCGATCGCCAGGCCAAACGGCGTCGGATTGACGAAGCGCTGCAGGTGCGCGTAGAGCCAGCCGGAAACCGAGGCAAACAAGGCCGCCACGAGGAAGATCACCACCTTCGATCGGGCGGTATCCACCCCCATCGCCTCGGCCATCACAACGCCGCCCTTGAGCGCGCGGATGGCCCTGCCCTCGCGGGAATCCAGGAGATTCCGGGTAAGCCAGACCGCCACCAGCAGTACCGCCCAGATCGCGTAATAGTAGATGCGGCCATCCCTCAGCTCGACGCCGAACAGGGAAAGCGGGGGAATCCCCGACATGCCGGTGTGGCCGCCGAGAAACTCCAGGTTGCCGAACAGGAAATACAGGCTGATACCCCAGGCGATGGTTCCCAGCGGCAGGTAGTGCCCTGATAACCTAAGGGTCAATAAGCCCAGCACAAAGGCCACCGCCGCGGTGAGCAGCAGACCCGCCAGCAGGCCCATCCAGGGCGATCCACCGAATGCCGCGAGCCAGGGCGGAAGATTCTCTGCGGTCGACAAATAAGCCGTGGTATACGCGCCGAGACCGACGAAGGCGGCCTGTCCGAACGAGGTCAGGCCGCCCACCCCGGTCAGTAGCACCAGGCCGAGGGCAACGATGGCGTAAAGCCCGATGTAGTTCAGCAGGGTAACGTGGAATTCGGAGGCGACTTGCGGCGCAAGCAGCACCAGGCCAAGGAAGCCGCCAAGCACAAGACGCGCCGCCATCACTCGTCCTCCTCGACATGACGCGTGGTCAAGGAGCGCCAGACCAGCACCGGTATGATCAAGGTGAACACGATCACTTCCTTGAAGGCGGAAGCCCAGAAGGATGAGAAAGCCTCCAGCAGCCCGACCAGGACGGCCCCCGCCGCGGCGATCGGGTAACTCGCGAGGCCGCCGACAATGGCGCCGACGAAGCCCTTCAAGCCGATCAGGAAGCCCGTATCGTAATAAACCGTGGTGATCGGCGCGATCAGGATGCCGGAAAACGCCCCGATCAAGGCCGCCAGCAAAAACGACAGCTTGCCCGCCATCACCGTGGAAATGCCCATCAGGCGCGCCCCCGTGCGATTCATCGCCGTGGCGCGCAAAGCCTTGCCATAGATGGTGCGCTCGAAGAACAAGGCCAATACCACGATCAGCAGCACACTGGCGCCAATCACCCACAGTGTCTGACCGCTCACCGTGACCAATCCCAGGTCGAAGCTGGCCTCGGAAAACGCCGGCGTCCGCGAGCCCTCGGCGCCGAAGAACAGCAGACCCAAACCGACCAGGGCCAGGTGCACGGCCACCGAAACGATCAGCAAGACCAACACGCTGGCTTCCGCCACCGGCTGAAAAGCGAGGCGATAGATCATCGGGCCCAGCGGCACCACCAGCGCCAGCGCCAGAACAATCTGCAGCAGCAACGGAAACTCGTTTGGTTTCAGCAGGAACACCGCTGTCGCCGCCGCCGCCGGATACAGCAGATTCCAGCCCACGATGCGGGGAATTTTCCTGACCGTGCCGGAGCGCACTGCGAGCGTAAGATCGACCAGCGCCACCACCACGCCGGCGCCGATCAGCAGCCAGAGCGTCCCCGGCGTCTTGCCTGCCTGAAAGCTGGCCAGCGTCAGGGCGCCAAACGCGACGAACTCACCCTGCGGAATGAAAATTACCCGGGTGACGGCGAAAACCAGTACCAGTGCCAATGACAACAGCGCATAGATGGCGCCATTGGTAATGCCGTCCTGCCCAAGCAGGAGCGCTATTTGCAGATCCATTCGTCGGTTCTCAGTTAAGTTCGGCGGCCCTGAGCCTACCTGTCTCCGGGGCCACCCCAAGCGTCCGGGTCCGCCGTAGCGAACCCGTCTTGAACCCACTCCCCCCGGGGAGCGACCGGAGCAGGATACATTGCCCTGCCCGCCTTTCTACCTAGCGTCCCTCAACCGACATGGCGTCCGCTGCTACTTGTCGAGCTTCCAGGCTCCCTTGTCGATCCGTACCATGACGCGGGCACGCTGGTCGAAGCCGAGGTGGTCACTGGGCGACATGTTGAACACGCCATGGACACCGACCAGTTCCTTGGTCGCTTCCAACGCATCGCGCAAGGCGGCACGGAACTCCTTGGTGCCCGGCCGGGCCTTCTTCAGCGCAGTCGGCACCGCATTCTGCAGCAACGCACCGGCATCCCAGGCGTGGCCGAGCACGATGTAATTGACCTTCTGGCCACCCATGCTGGTGGGCAGCAAGGCGATGGTGTTCTTCTCCGGAATGCCCAGCGAAGCGGCCGGACCGGTTGCGGAAAGCGTAACGCCGACCGCAATGCCGGCATGGGCGGCAAATGCTGCGCACGCTGCCGTCATGGCAACGGCAGTTCTACTAAACTTCATGCAAGGGCTCCTCCCCGTTTAATCCCCTGCAAACGCACGGGGTGCCAGCCAAAGCCGGCTATATGAACTGTAATACTTGTCAGTATAGACAAACCAGAAACAAAGTGCCGAATATTACGGATTTCAGCGCTTGCACCAGGAAGCTCGGTTCAACCGCTGCGCTGTCAGGCAAATGTGTCATAGCCGAGGCGGGCAATCAATATCGACGCCACCGCGATGAACACCCAGCGCACGAAACTGCTGCCGTGGCGCAGGGCCAGACGCGATCCGAGCAATGCGCCGGCGATGTTGAACACCGCCATCGCCAAGCCGGTAATCCACAGGACATGCCCGCTGGGTACAAAGTAGGCCAGCGCCGCTGCGTTGGTCGAAAAATTCACCACTTTCGCGGCACTCGACGCATGCAGGAAATCCAGCCTGAAGAAACGCACGAACGCGAAAATCATGAAGCTGCCCGCGCCGGGCCCGAAGAAACCATCGTAGAAGCCCAATACGGCGCCAGCCAGCAATGCCAGGCGGCGTTCCCGACCCGGTCTCAGCCGCTCGCCGGATACCACGCCGAAATTCGGCCTGGCCACGGTGTAGGCCATGACCAGCACCAACAGGCCCAACACCAGCGGGCGCACCACTTCCTTCGGCAGCCAAGCGACTGCGGCCGCCCCGGCAAAGGAAAAGACAAAAGCCGCGAGCGCCGCTGGCAAAGCGACGCCCCACGGCAGGGCAATGCGCCGGGCGTAACGCAGCGCGGCATTGCCGGTGCCGAAAATGCTCGCCAGCTTGTTGGTGCCGAACACCGTAGCCGGCGACTCCGCAGGCAGGGCCATAAGCAAGGTCGGCACCTGTATCAAACCGCCGCCGCCCGCCACTGCATCGACAAAACCCGCGAACAGGGCGGCCGCCAGCAACAGGATCAGGTCGACTTCAGCCATGCCGACCGGTCTATTTGCCTATGCAGAAGCGGGAGAAGATCTCTCCCAGCAAATCGTCGGCGGTAAATTCGCCGGTAATGCGCGACAGGGCTTCCTGCGCCAGCCGCAACTCTTCGGCGCAGAGTTCGATCCGATCCAGTTGCCGTGCCGCCAGCGCCAACTTTTCGGCCGCTATGCCAAGCGCTTCAAGGTGCCGCTCGCGCGCCAGCACCACGTCCTCGCCGTGCCCGTTCCAGCCGGCCACGCGCAACAATTCGTCATGCAGCAGATCAATGCCCGCGCCGGTCTTGGCCGACAGGCGCAGATGCACGCGACCGCCTTGGCTGTAGCGCTGCGCCGTCTCTCCCGCCAGATCGCACTTGTTCTCCACCACGATGCGCTCGATACCGGGCGGCAGGCGCACCGCGATGGCGTGATCGGCGGGCGTTTCGCCGGCCCGCGCATCCAGCAATTGCAGCACCACGTCGGCCCGCTCGATTTCGCGCCAGGCGCGCGCGATGCCGATTTGCTCGACCACGTCATCGGTTTCGCGCAGCCCCGCCGTATCGATGATATGCAGCGGTATGCCTTCCACCTGGATGGTTTCGCGCACCGCGTCGCGCGTGGTGCCGGCGACCTCGGTGACAATCGCGCGCTCCTCGCCGGCCAGCCGGTTCAGCAGCGAGGATTTGCCGACATTCGGCATGCCGGCCAGCACCACCTGCAGGCCCGCGCGCAGCAGGCGACCGGCGCGCGCGCGCGCCAGCAGGGCCGCCAGGTCGGCGCGGACGGCCTCCAGGCGTTGCGCGGCATCGGTATCGCGCAGGATGTCGATTTCCTCTTCAGGGAAGTCCAGCGTCGCTTCCACCAGCATGCGCAACTCCGTCAGGCGCGCCACCAGCGCCCGCACTTCGCGCGAAAACTCGCCGGACAGGGAACGCAGGGCCGAACGCGCCGCCGCCGCGGTGCCGGCCTCGATCAGGTCCGCTACCGCTTCGGCCTGGACCAGGTCGAGCTTGTCGTTGAGGAAGGCGCGTTGCGAGAATTCGCCGGGCTCGGCGACCCGCGCCCCGAGTTCGAGACAGCGCGCCAGCAACAGCTGCAGGACCACCGGACCGCCATGAGCCTGGAGCTCAAGCACATCCTCGCCGGTGAAGGAATGCGGTGCCGGGAAATACAGCAGGATGCCCTGGTCGATGGCGATGCCGTCGGCCCCCAGGAAGTGGCCCAGCGTGGCGTGGCGTGGCGCTGGCGCTTTGCCGACCAAAAGCTTGGCAAAGGGCAGCAGGCCGGTTCCCGACACTCTTACCACGCCGATGCCGCCGCGGCCGGGGGCCGTGGCGATGGCGGCGATGGTTCCGCTGCGGGACTTTCCCATCCGGCTCTCCTGGAGTCAGCGCAACACGCGCCGACAAACTCTCCGGTCCCGCAGGATCGGAGTCTGGCCTATTTCTTTGCCCCGGCCTCGACCAGGCGGGTGATCTGCCACTGCTGCGCGATCGACAGAATGTTGTTCACCGTCCAGTACAACACCAGGCCGGCCGGGAAGAAGAGGAACATGCCGGTGAACACGATGGGCATGAACAGCATGACCTTGGCCTGGATCGGATCGGGCGGCGTCGGATTTAGCTTGGTCTGGATGAACATGGTGGCACCCATGATCAGCGGCAGCACGTAGAACGGATCCTTCACCGACAGGTCGGTGATCCAGCCCAACCAGGGCGCGTTGCGCATCTCGACGGTACCCAGCAGCACCCAGTACAGCGAGATGAAGACCGGAATCTGTACCAGTACCGGCAGGCAGCCGCCCAGCGGATTGACCTTCTCCTTCTTGTACAGCGCCATCATTTCCTGGTTCAGGCGCTGCTTGTCATCGCCATAGGTTTCCTTGAGCTTGACCAGCTTCGGCGTCAGCACGCGCATTTTCGCCATCGACTTGTAGCTGGCGGCCGAAAGCGGGAAGAAGGCCAGCTTGAGCAGCATGGTGAGGCCGATGATGGCCCAGCCCCAGTTGCCGACCAGCTTGTAAATCGCCCCTAGGATCCAGAACAGCGGCGCCGCAATCACTGTCAGCCAGCCATAATCGACCACCAGATCGAGGCCCGGAGCGATCTTTTCGAGCTTGTCCTGCTCCTGGGGGCCGGCATACAGCGACACCGTGCTCTTGCCGTCGGCGCCCACCGGGAGAATCACACCTGCCGAGTACAGGTCTTCGCCGACCTTGCGCATGTAGAACTCGCGCGGCGTGCCGGCGGCCGGCAGCCAAGCCGCGACGAAGTAATGCTGGATCATCGCCAGCCAGCCGTTGTCGGCCTTCTGTGCGAACTTGGCCTTTTCCTTGAGGATGTCGGCGAATTCCACTTTCTGGAACTTTTCGGCGTCAGTAAACACCGCCGGGCCGGTGAAGGTCACCACCCCCATCATCATCGAATTGCCCTGCCCCTCGGCCGGTTTGCCATCGCGGGTGATCTGGTAGTAGGCATGCGAACCGGGTGCCGCACCTTCATGGCGCACCTCGATCTGATAGCTGCCGCGATGGAAGACATAAGTCTTTGCCACCTTGCCGCCATTTGCCGCTGCCGCTTCCAGACGAAGTTCCAGCTGTTGCTCGCCGTCCTTGAGCACATGCTCCCCGGCCGCCAGCGTCCACTGGGTCTTGTGATTCGGCAAGCCCTCCCCGATCACGCCGGATTGAGCCAGATAAATGTGTTTGCCGCCATTGTCGAACAGCACGAAATGCTGTGACTTGTCTTCCGTCGCGGGATGGCGAACCAGTTCCAGGCGCGTAATATCGCCGCCCTGCGACGAAATCTCCACCAGATACAGATCGGTCCGGATCTTTGCGCTTGCCGCTCCCGGCGCCGGCGCCACGGCTGTGGTCGGCACCGCCGCGGGCACTGCTGCCGCGCCGCCAGCCGGCAAAGTTGGCGTTGGCACCACGCCGGCCGGCGCAGCCGCCGTCGTCACCGCTGCCGTCGTTGCAGTAGCCAACTTGGGCTGCCCCTGTTTTTGCCAGGCGTCCCAGAGCATGATCAGCGAGAAGCTGAACACCAAAAGCAGCATCAATCGTCGGTTATCCATTACTGTCTCGGCAGTGATTCAAGTCAGAAATACGAAGCCTCAGCGCAGGCCAACGCGGCTTCCATCGGCAACAAGCACAGCGGCCACAACTATCAGGGAGTCGGATCATACCCGCCCGGATGCCAGGGATGGCAACGCCCGACTCGCCGTACAGACAGCCACAGGCCTCTGAATAATCCATGGCGACGCAACGCCTCCATGGAGTACTCCGAACAACTCGGGTAAAACCGGCAGCGATTGCCCAGCATCGGGCTGATCGCCAACTGGTAGGCGCGGATCAGCAACAACAGCGGCTGCACCAGCAAGGACCTCATGGCAACAATGCCGGAAGGCGCCTCAACAGGACTTCAATTTCCGCCCGCCAGACTTGGCGCTGCACATGGTCTGTGGCCCTTACGCCCACAAGGGGTCGTCTCAGACGCAAAACCAGGTCGCGCGGCTGAATTGCATTCGCCATCAAGCGAAAAGCTTCGCGCCCCTGGCGCTTCACCGCATTGCGCAACGAAGCAGCCCGCGCCAAACGCTTCGGAACAATCAATCCGAGGCGCGCACCGAACTGCTCGACGGCGCGGCCATAGTGCAAATCAAAACACTCGCCTCGGACTACCCCTCGCGCCGCCATCACGGCCGTAAATTCTTCGGGCCGATGCAGGCGCTGTCTGGAGCAAAACGAGGCCTGGTGTTCAGACCCCGAGACGATGACGGCCCTTGGCACGACGCGCCCGTATGACAGCACGGCCACCGCGGGTGCGCATGCGCACTAGGAAGCCGTGGGTGCGCTTACGGCGCACAACCGAAGGCTGGTAGGTGCGTTTCATGGCAATATCCCCTGAATTAAGAAAAACGGCGGATTACAGCCTTTCGCGGCCGATTTGTCAAGGGCAACAAGTTGCCAAGGCTGTGGATAACTCTTGGCGAAACGGCTAGAATGCGTCTGCAGCCAACACAAACGGGCGGCACTACAAAAACATCGCTGTCCTCCGATTTCATCCCGCCGTTTCTCGTTTCCAGCCTATCCGATCGCAATGAATGAATTCTGGTCCACTTGTCTGAATCGCTTCGAGCAGGAACTTCCTGCGCAGCAGTTCAACACTTGGATAAAGGGCTTGCGCCTGGAAACCGACGAAGCCGGTCCCGGACATTTCCGCCTCATCGCTCCCAACCGTTTCGTCATGCAATGGGTGCGCGAGCGCTATCTATCGCAAATCGAAGCTCTGGGACTCGAACACTATTCCACGCCGATCAACATCAATCTGGCCGTCGCCGGAACCGTGGCCGATATCCCTGCCGCCACAGACAACGTCGAAGCTTTGCCTTCGAGCGAAACCGTTGCTCCCGTCGTCGTGACGCGAAGCGGTGACCCGGCCTATGAAAAGACCCGACTCAACGCCGAGTTCACCTTCGATACGCTGGTCACCGGCCGCGCCAATGATCTGGCCCGTGCTGCCGCCCAGCAGGTGGCGATGAATCCCGGGGTTTCCTATAACCCGCTGTTCATCTATGGCGGTGTCGGTCTGGGCAAGACCCACCTGATTCACGCCATCGGCAATTCGATCTACGCCGCCAATCCCACCATGGAAGTTCGTTACGTCCATGCCGAGGACTATTTCTCGGACGTAGTGCGCGCCTTTCAACAGAATTCGCGCGAAGCGTTCAAACGCTACTATCGTTCGCTGGACTTGCTGCTGATCGACGATATTCAGTTCTTCAACCGCAAGGACCGGACTCAGGAGGAGTTTTTCTACGCCTTCAACGCCCTGGTCGAGGCCAAGAAGCAGATCATCATCACCTGCGACACCTACCCGAAGGACGTGCAGGGACTCGAAGAGCGACTGGTGTCGCGGTTCGACTGGGGCCTCACGGTCGCCATCGAACCCCCGGAACTCGAAATGCGGATCGCCATCCTCAAGAAAAAGGCTGAGGCGGAACACATCAGCATTTCGGACGAGGTTTCCTTCCTGATCGCCAAGAATCTGCGATCCAATGTCAGGGAGCTCGAAGGCGCGCTCAACCGCGTGGTGGCCTACGCCCGTTTTCACGGTCGCGACATCAATCTCGAAGTGGCGAAGGAAGCCTTGCGCGACATCATCGGCGCCACCAATCGCCAGATTTCGCTGGAACTGGTCCAAAAAACCGTTTCCGACTTCTACAAGATCAAAGTCGCCGATATGTACTCCCAGAAACGTACCCGGGCCATTGCCCGGCCCCGTCAGGTCGCCATGTGGCTCACTCGCGAACTGACGTCACACAGCCTCCCCGAGATCGGCGAAGCCTTCGGCGGACGCGATCACACCACGGTAATGCACGCCTGCCGCACCATCATCGACCTGCGCGGCAAGGACAGCAGACTCAATAACGACCTGCATGTCCTGATGCAGACCATCAAGGGTTGAACTGTGGGCAAGTGCACTGAACAAGACAATGAAACATTGTGGATAAACCCTGCTGCGCAGGTCTGGAGCAAGATTCATCCACAATCATGCACAACCGAATCGGGTAGTTATCAACGCGCTTATCCACGTTATAATCAACTGTATTAATTGAACAATAATCGCTTATCCACAGCAAAGAGTCGTCCTTATTAATCATAAGAGATCTATATATGCTCCTATTTAAAGGTCCACGCGATCAACTGCTTTCCCCATTGCAATCGGTTTGCGGCATTGTCGAAAAACGCCATACCCTGCCGATTCTTTCCAACGTCTTGATGGAAAAGGATGGCGAAAAACTAACGTTGCTGGCGACGGACATCGAGATCCAGATCACCACCAAGACCTCGACAGTCGGTGCCGACAAGGCAGGCATCACCGTCGGTGCCCGAAAGTTGCAGGACATCTTGCGCTCCTTGCCCGAGACTGCGGAAGTCAGCCTGGCGCTCGACGACAAACGCTTGCAGTTGAAAGCCGGCAAAAGCCGCTTCAATCTGCAGACGCTGCCGGCCGAAGATTTTCCGCGCATGACCTCGGCCGAGGGCCAGGCGACACGCCTGTTAATCACCCAAAAGCAGATGAAACGCTTGCTTGCCCTGGTTCAGTACGCCATGGCGCAACAGGATATCCGTTACTACCTGAACGGCTTGCTCCTGGTGGCGAAGGGCAATGAATTGCGCATGGTGGCCACCGACGGCCATCGACTCGCCTATGCCGCCGAAACGCTTGCCGAAACACCTGCGCCGATCGAAGTTATCCTGCCGCGCAAGACCATACTCGAGCTGTCGCGCCAATTGGCCGACAACGACGATCCGCTCGAAATAGCCCTGACTTCGACCCAGGCGCGTTTCAGCTTCGGCAATATCGAGCTGGTTTCCAAGCTGATCGACGGCAAATTTCCGGACTATGAGCGTGTCATTCCCCAGCACCACAGCAAGCTGATCAAGCTCTCGCGCGACGTGCTGCTGCACTCCCTGCTGCGCGCAGCCATTCTGACCAATGAAAAGTTCCGCGGCGTGCGCCTGGTTCTGGCCGAGGGCAGTCTCAAGATCATTTCCAGCAATGCGGAACAGGAAGAAGCCCAGGAAGAAATCGAAATCGACTACAGCGGCGATACCTTGGATGTGGGTTTCAATGTGACCTACCTGCTCGACGTGTTGAACAACGTCAGCAACGAAACCATCGAACTGCATCTTGCCGACGCGAATTCGAGTGCACTTTTTGTATTGCCCGGCAACGAGACGTTCAAATACGTCGTGATGCCGATGCGCATCTGACACAGAAACCAGAAAATAACCTCATGACACCAAGCAACAGCTCACCCGCCTACGACGAATCGAGCATCACGCAACTTGAAGGCCTCGAGGCTGTTCGCAAACGCCCGGGCATGTACATCGGCGATACCTCCGATGGCACCGGTCTGCATCACATGGTATTCGAGGTTGTCGATAATGCGATCGACGAAGCACTGGCCGGGCACTGCGACGATATCGTGGTCACCATACACACCGACAACTCGATTTCGGTCACCGACAATGGTCGCGGCATACCGACCGGAATCAAGTTCGACGACAAACACGAACCCAAGCGCTCCGCGGCCGAAATCGTGATGTGCGTGCTCCATGCCGGAGGCAAGTTCAACCAGAATTCATACAAGGTTTCCGGCGGCCTGCATGGCGTCGGCGTTTCCTGCGTCAATGCGCTGTCGAAGTGGCTGCGCCTGATCATTCGTCGCGACGGCAAGAAGTACCTGATGGAATTCAATCGCGGCCACGCCGTCGACCGACTGCTGGAAATCCAGAACGGTGTCGAGGTATCCCCGCTGAAGGTTCTCGGTGAAACGGAGAAACGCGGCACCGAAGTTCATTTCATGGCCGATCACGAGATCTTCGAAAACGTCGAATTTCACTACGACATCCTGGCCAAGCGACTGCGCGAACTGTCCTTTCTCAACAACGGCGTCAAGATCAAGTTGATCGATCAGCGCAACGTCAAGGAAGAGGACTTCGCTTTCTCGGGAGGCGTCAAGGGTTTTGTCGAGTACATCAACCGGTCCAAAACCGTATTGCATCCCGCGGTATTCCATTCATCCGGAGTCTCGGTACAGAACGGCGTCAATATCGATGTCGAAGTTGCCATGCAATGGAACGACTCCTACGCCGAGCAGGTGCTGTGTTTCACCAACAACATTCCGCAATCCGACGGCGGCACCCATCTGACAGGCCTGCGCGCGGCGATGACCCGGGTCATCAACAAGTACATCGAAGAAAACGAAATCGCCAGGAAGGCCAAGGTCGAGATTACCGGCGACGACATGCGCGAAGGCCTGGCCTGCGTGCTTTCGGTAAAGATGCCCGACCCCAAATTCGCGTCGCAAACCAAGATGAAACTGGTTTCGTCCGAAGCCCGGCCCGCGATCGAGGAAGTCGTCGCGCAAAAGCTGGCGGACTTTCTGCTCGAAAAGCCTCTCGACGCCAAAATCATCACAGGAAAAATAGTCGAGGCCGCCCGGGCCCGCGAAGCCGCGCGCAAGGCGCGCGACATGACACGACGCAAAGGCGTGCTTGACGGTCTTGGCCTGCCGGGCAAGCTGGCCGACTGCCAGGAAAAGGACCCGGCCCTGTGCGAGATGTATATCGTCGAGGGCGATTCGGCCGGCGGCTCGGCCAAGCAGGGTCGCGACCGGAAGTTCCAGGCCATTCTGCCACTGCGCGGCAAGGTGCTCAACGTCGAGAAGGCGCGCTACGACAAGCTGATATCCAGCGAGCAGATAGTCACCCTGGTGACCGCACTCGGCTGCGGCATCGGTGCCGAAGACTTCGACATCGCCAAGCTGCGCTATCACCGCATCATCATCATGACCGACGCCGACGTCGATGGCGCCCACATCCGCACCCTGCTGCTGACCTTCTTCTACCGGCAAATGCCGGAACTGTTGGAGCGCGGCTACATCTACATCGCCCAGCCGCCGCTGTACAAGATCAAACATGGCAAGAGCGAGACCTACATCAAGGACGACCACGAACTCAACCAGCATCTGCTGCGCCTGGCGCTGGAAGGCACGCAGCTGACGCCGCGTGCCGATGCCGCGGTGGTCGAAGGCGAGGCGCTGGGAGCGCTCGCGCGTGCCTACCTGCTTTCCGAAGCGGTGATCCGCCGCGTCACGGATTTCATCGACGGCGAAGTCCTCCACGCCCTGCTCGCCCACGACATCGAGGTCGATACCTCGAGCGAAGCCGCCACGCGCGCCAGCGCGGTGCGCGTCAGCGCCCACCTTTCCAGCGCGGTGCGCATCGAATCGCGTTTCGACGAAAAGCACGAGCGCTGGATGCTGGCGGTGATACGCATGCGCCACGGCAACTTGCGGGTCGGCCGCATCGACGAGGATTTCCTGCTTTCGGGCGACTACCTGCAGATTCGCCGCACCGCGCAGATGATTGCCGGGCTCATGGGCGAGGGTGCCGTGATCCGCCGCGGCGAGAAATCGCTGGCGGTAACGAGTTTTGCCGATGCCATGAAGTGGATGCTGAACGAAGTCGAACGCGGTCTGGCCAAGCAACGCTACAAGGGCCTGGGCGAGATGAATCCCGCGCAACTTTGGGAAACCACCATGGACCCGACCGTGCGTCGCCTGCTGCGCGTGCAGATCGACGACGCGATTGCCGCGGATGAAATCTTCACCACGCTGATGGGCGACGATGTCGAACCGCGCCGGGCCTTCATCGAGTCGAACGCGCTGTACGCCCGCAATATCGACGTTTAGTGGGCTGCGCCTAAACACGGAAGACGGGGAGTTGTAGGATTTATCTACTCCTCCTCTGATCCGCAAGGATTGGATTCACCCGATACAACGGTATCGGGTTTTTTTTGCTCGCGAAAATTCAGCCAAGCGGTTGTTGCGTCGCAATAAATTTAGCTTGACAAGTTCGCCCCACTCAATAGAATGCGCCAATATTGCGGTGCACCAATACTACTTTTGGAGTATTCACCAAGTTCAGCGCACCCGCCGATTGCATCAAAAATGTTCCGGGAGATCACCATGTACAACGTATCCGAGCAACTCGCCGACAGCAGCAAGACCGGCGTTGAAACCTTTGTGACCATGGTCAATGCCACATTCGCCGGCTTCGAACGCCTGGCGGCACTAAATCTCAATACCGCCCGCAGCCTGCTGGAAGACAGCCAGGTCTATGCCCGTGCTCTACTCGCGGCCAAGGATTTGCAGGCTTTGGCCGCATTGCAAGGCACGCTGGCTCGGCCGGCCCCGGATACGACTGCCGCCTATGCGCGCAGCGTTCATGAAATCGCCAGCCAAACCCAGGCGACCCTGTCCAAAGCGGTAGAAGGCCGGGTTGCGGAACTCAACGAGAAGCTCGACATGGCCTTCGAAAAAGCGGCACAGACGGCGCCGGCGGGTTCCGATCTGGCGGTGAATGCGATGCGCACTGCGCTGTCGGCGGCGAATTCGGCCTACGACAACATGGGCAAGGCCGCCAGGCAGGCTGCCGATCTGGCCGAAGCCAATCTTGCCGCCGCAGCCTCCTTTGCCGCCAGGAATCGCAAACAGGCGGCTTAAGCACCCCTGCAACATTCTTTCCGGCCCTGACGGGCCGGCCTCAAGCCGGCGCAACTGCGTCCGGTGTTTCTTCCGCCCGGCAATCAGCCCCTGCCCTTCCAAATCAGGAACCGCAGGATCCCGCCGTGGGGCTCAAGAGCCGCTGCACCAGTCGCCAGCCATAGGGATTTATCCGGTGAGCAGCGGCAGCGGGCGCAGCGGCAACAGCAAAGGAGAAATCTTGCCAGCAAGCATCGCTCACCGATATTTGATCGTCCGTCGCACCAGCGCGGTCCTTAACTATCTGCATATCGACCTGGTGGTAGCCGCTGCCGCACTCGGTTTCGTTCTGATCGGCGGCCTGGCCAACAACCTTGGGTTTGGCCAATCGATAGCCGGGACCTTGCCCGACATCTCGGTATCGACTGAAACGCCAGGGTCGGCACGGTCCACGGTAGCGGCAAACCGGCCGCTGACGCCCACCATGGACGCAGTTCTCGGCTTCGTCGCCCAACGTTACCGTGTCGCTCCCGAACCGCTGCTGCCGGTTTTCGAGGCAGCCCAGGCCGCCGCCAGCGAGCGCGGCATCGATCCCCTGCTGATCGTCGCCGTGATTGCGATCGAATCCGGCTTCAACCCCTTCGCCCAGAGCAACATGGGGGCGCAGGGATTGATGCAGATCATTCCCCGCTACCACCAGGACAAGGTGCCCAAGACTTTTGCGGGAAGCGCCTTCCTCGACCCGGTGAGCAACGTCCGCATGGGTGCCCACATCCTGCAGGAGTCGATACGCCGCCAAGGCGGCCTGATGGAGGGCTTGCAGTACTACGCCGGCGCGAGCGACGACATCGAGCAGTCCTATGCCAATAAGGTGATCGCCGAAAAGCTGCGTCTTGAGCAGGCCGCGCGGCGGCGTGACGCCGCAAGCACCTGAGACGGTTGCGGAACAACCGGAATGGCCGCCGCATGACCCCGACCGCAACTTGCCGCGGATTTGACCATGCTCAAGACATGGCTATTAAAATTGTCGTTGAATGCTTCGGTCTGTGTTTCAAAAGGGGATAGAAGGTGTCGACGTCAGATAGAGTTGTTGATCTGCCCTCGGTGAACTCCAGAAGCTTCGCGCCCGGGCGCTCTTCCGCCGGCAAGGCGTCGATCATTCGCCATGAGCTGGTTGATGCCCAGGTCGAGGTATTGCGGATGTACCTGGAGAAGCAATCCACGGAACGTCTGCTGGAGTCGTTGGACCGGCTTATCGCTTGTACCCGGGCCAGCTTCAGGGAAGAGGAAGCGCTGATGCAAGCCTTTACCGCCACACCGGATATCGCGCATCGCAACTTGCACGATGCGGTGCTGGCGCAGCTTGAATTGCTACGTGGCCACGCGCTGGAGTTCGACAGGGGGCGTCTTCTGGCGCAGCTGATCCTGGTCGATCGTCAGTTGAACTCGCACATTTCGGACGCCGCGCTGATACCGCAGCGCCGGCCACGCGAGCAACTGGCGGAGCGCGAAGCCATCGCGTCGATCGTGGCCGAAAGCCAGGCCCACCACTAGGCATTTCCGGCCGGGCCTCCATCGCTGTGGACCGGCTGGCGACCGGCTCCTGCCGTTCCCGGCACACCCTTGCGCCGGGATATCGACTGCCACCATAATGGCTTACCGAGCTTTTGCTGGGTTCAGGTTGTTGGCCAGAACGCACCGGAGGAGAATCGCAATGACCCGCTATTTGCTATTGTTTCTGACCGGGGCGCTGATGTCGCTCAACGCCGGCGCAAGTGATTCCTACTTGTGCGTCGCCGATCTCACCACCGGCTTTGCCTTCGACAGCGCCAAGAAGAAATGGGGCAGCGCGATGTTCCGCTCCGAAAAAAAACTCGTGGTCGCCAAGGCCAAACAGAAGCCCTATGCCTGGGAAGTCAAGGAAGTCGGCGACAGCCGGCCCGGCGCGACCTGCGAGCAGGACTTCAATGAAGCCGGCAACCTGTTCTGCAGCGGCGTCTTCGATCTGCGCTTCAACAGCCGCAAGTTGCGCTTCCTGTATGTCTATCCGATCGGCTACTGGAGCGACAACGACAAGGGCGGCATGTCCCGCGAGGGCGCCAACACGCCTGCCCTGGCCATCGGCAAATGCAGCGTGATTTGAACCAGACCCGGTCTGCCGACCGGGTGTAGCGATTCAGGATGTCGGCGGTGCATCCTTTATAATCGCGCATGACTCAAGTTCTGCCAGCCCTGCCGGCCGCCCCCAGCCTCTCCCCGTCGTCCGCGCCTGAAGGCGCCACCCAGCCGCCGCAACTGGGCTTCGACCAGTTGCCGCTGGCCCCGGCCACGCTGCTCAACCTGCAGCAACTGGGCTATCTGCGCATGACGCCGATCCAGGCCGCCGCCCTGCCCCTGGCCCTGGCCGGCCAGGACCTGATCGCCCAGGCCAAGACCGGCAGCGGCAAGACCGCGGCCTTCGCTCTGACCCTCTTGACCAAGCTGAATCCGCGGCGCTTTGCGGTGCAGGCCCTGGTGCTGTGCCCGACGCGCGAACTGGCCGACCAGGTGACCCAGGAAATCCGCCGCCTGGCGCGCGGCGCCGACAACATCAAGGTCCTGACCCTGTGCGGCGGCAGCACCATGCGGCCGCAGATGTCCAGCCTGGAGCACGGCGCCCACGTCGTGGTCGGCACGCCGGGGCGCATCATGGATCACCTGCAGCGCGGCAGCCTCGACCTCACGGCGCTCGACACGCTGGTGCTGGACGAAGCCGATCGCATGCTCGACATGGGCTTCTTCGACGACATCGTCACCGTGGCCAAGGCCTGTCCCAAGCAGCGGCAGACCCTGCTGTTCTCCGCCACCTATCCCGAAGGCATCGCCAGCCTGAGCCGCCAGTTCCTGCGCCAGCCGCAGCAGATCACGCTGAGCGAGCAGCACGAGGCCGGCAAGATCCGCCAGCGCTTCTACGAGGTGGCGCCCGAACAGAAACTGGCGGCCGTCGGCCTGCTGCTCAAGCACTACCGCCCGGTCAGCACCCTGGCCTTCTGCAATACCCGCCAGCAGTGCCGCGAACTGCTGCAGGTGCTGCGCGCCGAAGGCTTCGTCGCCCTGGCCCTGCACGGCGAACTGGAGCAGCGCGAGCGCGACCAGGTGCTGGTGCAGTTCGCCAACCGCAGCTGCTCGGTGCTGGTCGCCACCGACGTCGCCGCGCGCGGCCTCGACATCGACCAGTTGGAAGCCGTGATCAATGTCGATGTCACGCCTGACACCGAGGTGCATGTCCATCGCATCGGCCGCACCGGGCGCGTGGACCAGGCGGGCTGGGCCTTCAGCCTGGTCAGCGGCAACCAGATGGCGCGCGTGGACAACATCGAAAAGGCGCTCGGCCATGAAATCGAATGGCATACCCTGAGCGAACTGCAGCCCGCGCCCGGCAAGCCGCTGCAGCCGCCGATGGCCACCCTGCAGATCCTCGGCGGGCGCAAGGAAAAGATCCGCCCCGGCGACGTGCTGGGTGCCCTGACCGGCGAAGCCGGCTTCAGCAAGGAGCAGATCGGCAAGATCAACGTCACCGATACCAGCACCTACGTCGCCGTCGCGCGCAGCATCGCGCGCGAGGCGGTGCGCAAGCTGTCGGCCGGCACGCTCAAGGGCAAGCGGGTCAAGGTGCATCTGCTGCAGGATCGGGCGGACTGAGCGCGCCGCCATGAAGACCCCGAAAAGACTACTGCCGCTGGTCAGCGAAGGCTTGGTCGACGAGGTGCTGCGGCAGCTGATGAGCGGCAAGGAGGCGACCGTCTATATCGTGCGCTGCGGTGAGGAAATCCGCTGCGCCAAGGTGTACAAGGACGCCACGCAGCGCAGTTTTCGCAAGAGCGTGTCCTACCAGGAAGGCCGCAAGACCAAGAACAGCCGCCAGGCGCGGGCCATGGCGAAGGGCTCGCGCTACGGCCGCCAGATGCAGGAAGAAGCCTGGCAGAGCGCCGAGGTCGATGCGCTGTATCGCCTCGCTGCCGCCGGCGTGAAGGTGCCGCAGCCCTACCTCTGCCACGAGGGGGTGCTGCTGATGGACCTGGTGACCGATGCCGACGGCCATCCGGCGCCGCGGCTCAATGACATCGAACTGTCCGTCGAGCAGGCGCTGGCATTCCATGCCGGGCTGCTCGGCGAGGTGGTGCGCATGCTCTGCGCCGGAATCATCCACGGCGACCTCTCCGAATACAACATCCTGGTCGGCGCCGACGGCCCGGTCATCATCGACCTGCCGCAAGCCGTCGACGCCGCGGGCAACAGCAATGCCGGCGCCATGCTGGAGCGCGACGTGGCCAACCTCGCCGGCTACTTCGGCCAATTCGCGCCCGAACTGCTCGACAGCGACTATGGCAGGGAGATCTGGCGTCTCTACGAGGCCGGCAGCCTGACGGTGGATAGTCAACTGAGCGGCCGCATCGAGGTCGAGCAGCGCATCGCCGACGTCGACGCCGTGCTCGAAGAGGTCAAGCTGGCGCTGCAGGCGGAAGAGCGCCGGCGCCTGTATCAGCAGGCCGCCTGAGCGCCGTAGCGCCAGCGCCAACTCCTGAGGCCTGCCGTCATGACCGGTACCGCCGATCGCCACACCGAGATCGTCGCCGCCACCCGCGACTGGCTGGAGCGCGCAGTCATCGGGCTCAATCTCTGCCCCTTCGCCAAGGCAGTGCACGTCAAGGGGCAGGTGCGCTACGTGGTCAGCGCGGCGCAGACTGACAATGCCCTGCTCGATGATCTCGAGCGAGAGCTGCGCTTCCTCGCCGACGCGGCACCCGAAGCGGTCGACACGACTTTGCTGATCACGCCCGACGTCCTCGCCGATTTTGCGGCGTTCACCGATTTCCTCGATCTGGCCGAAGTGGTACTGCGCCACCAAGGTCTGGCCGGCGTCCTGCAGATTGCCAGCTTTCATCCCGACTACGTCTTTGCCGATGCGCCCGCCGAGGACATTGCCAACTACACCAACCGCGCGCCCTATCCGACGCTGCACCTGATTCGCGAAGCCAGCCTGGCCCGCGCCACGGCGGCCTTTCCCGATGCCGCCGACATCTACCAGCGCAATATCGAAACCCTGCACAGGCTGGGGATCGAAGGCTGGCGCGCCCTGGCTGTGGGCGCAGCGGCCAAGCCGAAGCCATAACTGCCGTCATGCACGCTGCAACTGCATTCACGCTGCGCGAGGACGAGGTCGAAATCACCGCGATCCGCGCCCAGGGCGCGGGCGGGCAGAACGTCAACAAGGTGTCCAACGCGGTGCATCTGCGCTTCGACATCCGCGTTTCCTCGCTGCCCGAGGAGATCAAGGCCCGCCTGCTGCAGTTCAAGGATCAGCGCATCAGCGCCGACGGCGTGGTGGTGATCAAGGCGCAGCAGTACCGCAGCCTGGAACGCAACAGCTTCGCCGCAATGGCGCGTTTGCGCGAGCTGATCGCCGCCGCTGCCTTCGTGCCGCCGCCGCGCCGCGCCACCAAGCCGACCCGCGGTTCGCAGCAGCGCCGCGTCGACAGCAAGGTCCTGCGCGGCAAGCAGAAGGCCCTGCGCGGCCGCGTCGGCGACAGCTGATCGCCGCCGCCGGGCGTCGGTTCAGGGCGCGGTCAGGTCCTCGATCAGTTGCCGCAACGCCGCGACTTCGGCTTCGAGTGCGGCAACGCGCTGTTCCAGTTGGCCGAGACGGCCGTCTGCCGCCGACCCCGGCGCCACGGTCTCCTCGGCGCCCGCCAGGTCGTCAGGCAGTTCGCCGCTGAACAAGTGGGCGTAGCGCGATTCGCGCTTGCCCGGCTCGCGCACCAGGCGCTGCACGTAGGGGCCGTCCTCGCGCCGGGCGAGCTGGTCCAGCACCGCCTCGACTTCCGTCACGTCGCCGAAGCGGCATAGCCGCGCCGTGTGGCTGCGCAGTTCGCCCGGCGTCTGCGGGCCGCGCAGGAACAGTTCGCAAACGATGCCGAGTTCCTGCGGCGTGAACTTCAGCGTGCCGTAATTGGTATTGCAGAAGCGGTGCTGGAACTTCGGCACCCGGCTGCCGAAGCCGCCCTGCTCATTGACGAAGAACTTCCTGACCAGGCCGTCGACCACCTGCTGCACCTCGGTTTCGTCGAGGTCGAGTACCGGGTCGCGGTTGCTGCGCTGGTTGCAGGCATTGGTCAGCGCGTTGAGCGACAGCGGATACTGCTCGGGCGTGGTGATTTCCTTCTCGATCAGGCAGCCGATGACGCGGGTTTCGTGCAGCGTCAGTTCAATATTCATGGCATGGCTCCGCCGCGCTCATGGTCGGATAGTCCGTGTAGCCGGTCGGCCCCGGGCTGTAGAAGGTCGCTGCGACAGGCTGGTTCAGCGCCGCGCCGGCCCGGATCCGCGCCGGCAGGTCGGGATTGGCCAGGAAGCCGCTGCCGAAGGCCACGGCATCAATCCTGCCCGCGGCGACCGCCTGGCCTGCCTCGGCCGCCGTGTAGCCCATGTTGGCCACCAGCACGCCCCGGTAATGCGCGCGGATCGGCGTCATTACATCGCCGCGTTGCTGGCCGAAGAAGTCGCCGCGCATGACGTGCAAATAGGCCAGCTTGAAATCGTCGAGGCGGCCGGCGAGCCAGGTCGCGAGCCCGACCGGGTCGCTGTCGATCATGCTGTTGTAGCTGTTGAGCGGCGAAATGCGCAGGCCGACCCGATCGCTGCCCCAGACCGAACTGACGGCCTCGATCACCTCGAACATCAGCCGCGCCCGGTTTTCAAGCGAGCCGCCGTAGGGGCCGCCGCGCCGGTTGGCGCCGTCGCGCAGGAATTCGTCGAGCAGGTAGCCGTTGGCGCCATGCACCTCGACGCCATCGAAACCGGCGGCCTTCGCGTTCGCGGCCGCCTTCCCGAATCCGGCGACGATGGCGGGCAGTTCGTCGTCGCGCAGTTCGCGCGGTATGACGTAGGGCTGTTTGCCCTGCGGGGTGTGCACCTCGTCGCCGGTGATCGCGATCGCGCTGGGCGCCACGGGTTGCGCGCCGCCGTTGAGCAGCGGATGACAGGCGCGCCCGCCATGCCAGAGTTGCAAAAAGATGCGGCCGCCGGCCGCATGCACGGCATCGGTGGTCAGCTTCCAGCCGGCGACCTGGGCCGCGGAATGGATGCCGGGCTCGTGCCAGAAGGAGCTGTTGCCCTCGATCGCCATCGTGGCTTCGGCAACGATCAGTCCGGCGCTCGCGCGCTGCGCATAGTATTCGGCCATCAGGGCATTTGGCAGATGCTCGGCGCCGGCCCGGCAGCGCGTCAGCGGCGCCATGAAAATGCGGTTCGGCACGGTGTTCGCGCCAAGCTGGAGCGGGCTGAACAAGTCAATCATGGTCTGCAATCTTTCCGTATGGGATGGGCTGGATACTAGCGCAAGCGCCGGGCGATGCCGCTAAACTCCGCGCATGGCCAAGCGCGCTTATCCCCTGGCGAAAGTTTACGGTCTGCTCGAACCGGGGCCGGTGCTGCTGCTGACCACGGCGCACAAAGGGCGCAGCAATGTCATGGCCATGTCCTGGCACACCATGATGGAGTTCGAGCCGCCGCTGGTCGGCTGCGTCGTCAGCGGCCGCGATTTCAGTTTCGCCGCGCTGACCGCCACCCGGCAATGCGTTTTGAATATTCCTACCGTCGAGCTGAAAGCCCAGGTCGTCGGCTGCGGCAATACGTCCGGTGAAGACATCGACAAGTTCCAGCGCTTCGGTCTGACGCCCGTGCCGGCCGCGCTGGTCGTTGCGCCGCTGATCGCCGAGTGCTACGCCAATCTCGAATGCCGCGTGGTGGATACGCGCTTCACGAACCGCTACAACTTCTTCGTGCTGGAAGTGGTCAAGGCCTGGCGCGACCCGGCCTGCAAGGACCCGCGCACCCTGCACCACCGCGGCCGCGGCGCCTTCATGGTCGCCGGCGAAACGATCAGGCTGGCATCGAAGGCCAGGTAGCCGCCGTAGCGGACTCTGTCTGCCGGGAATTCCGCTTCGCGGGCCGGCAAGCGCCAACTCTTACAAAGCATCCGGCCGCAGGTCGGCCAGCACTTCGCGGAACTGCTCCAGCGCCGCTTCGAGGTCGTCCACGATTTCCTGCGCGATGATCTCCGGCGCCGGCAGGTTGTCCGAATCCGCCAGCGCATCGTCGCGCAGCCAGAAGATGTCCAGGCTCGCCTTGTCGCGTGTCGCCAGTTCCTCGTAGTCGTAGGCACGCCAGCGGCCTTCCGGGTTCTCCGGCGACCAGGTCGGCGTTCTCTCATTACGGTTGCGCGGGTTGTAGAGTTCGACGAACTCCATCAGGTCTTCCACGCGCATCGGGTTGGTCTTCAGCGTGAAATGCTGATTGGTGCGCAGATCGTAGATCCACAGCTTCTTCGTCCACGGTGTTTCCGAGGCCGGCTTTTTGTCGAAGAAGATCACGTTGGCCTTGACCCCCTGCGCGTAGAACAGCCCCGTCGGCAGGCGCAGCAGCGTGTGCACCTCGCACTCGTGCAAGAGCTTCCTGCGGATCGTCTCACCGGCGCCGCCCTCGAACAGCACGTTGTCCGGCACCACCACGGCCGCGCGGCCGTGGATGTCGAGCAGGGTCTTGATGTGCTGCACGAAGTTGAGCTGCTTGTTCGAGGTCGTCGCCCAGAAATCGTCGCGCTCAATGATGTCCTTCTCGGTCGTGCTGCGGCCGTCCTCGCCGACGATTACGGTGCTGCTTTTCTTGCCGAAGGGCGGATTCGCCAGCACTACCTCGAAGCGCTCGCCGGGGTCGGCCGCCAGCGCATCGGTCACCCGCACCGGTACACTGGTTTCCGAGCCGATGCCGTGCAGCATCAGGTTCATCGCGCAGACCCGCGCCGTCGCCTGCACCAGTTCCCAGCCGGTGAAGGCTGCATCCTTCAAGTGGCGTTTTTCCGCGCTGGTCAGGTGCGGGTTCTTCGCCGTGATGTAGTTGTGCGCCATGAACAAAAAGCCGCCCGTGCCGCAGGCCGGATCGCAAATCTTCTCGCCCGGCCGCGGCGCGATGCAGGTCACCATGGCCTGGATCAGCGCCCGCGGCGTGAAGTACTGGCCCGCCCCGCTCTTGGTGTCCTGCGCGTTCTTTTCCAGCAGGCCTTCGTAGGCATCGCCCTTCACATCGACGTTCAGCGACGACCAGTTCTCCGCATCGATCAGGTCGACGATCACCCGCGTCAGCTTGGCCGGGTCCTGGAACTTGTTCTGCGCCTTGGCGAAGATCAGGCCCAGCGTGCCCTTCTGCTTGCCGAGTTCGTCGAGCGCGTGGCGGTAGTGGTCGAACAGCCCGTCGCCACTCTCTGCCAGCAACGTAGGCCAAGCGTACTTTGCCGGTACTAGGCTGGGCTGGTTGTAAGGCGGCTTGGTGCGTTCGTCGGCCATCTTGAGGAACAGCAGGTAAGTGAGCTGCTCGACGTAATCGCCATACGACATGCCGTCGTCACGCAATACGTTGCAGTAGTTCCAGAGTTTCTGGACAAGGGTGGAAGCGTTCATGGTCAGTCCAGTGTTGCCAACAGGTGCAGTTTGTCTTCAAGATCGGGCAGCCGTGCCTGGCTGGCGGCATCCCCCGGCAAATGTCCAGGCAGGGCTTCGAGAAATGCTGGGGTCGCGAGCAGACGGCCCACCCAGCCGCGCAGATAGTCCGTCAGCTCATCATCAAGCTGACGGCACTCGGCCATGAGTTCATCGCGCCCGTCGATCACCGATATCAGGTCGCCCAGATCGTGGCTGAAGAGATAGTCGTTATTTCCGCGGTCGGCAAAAGCTTCGAATTTGGTCGCAACGAACACCGGCGCCGTAATCAGCCGAATCACCATGCCGTTCGGCAAGGGCGTTTTGCGGGCGGTCGCCAGTGCGAGGGGATACCAGCGATTCGAAAAGCCCAGAATTTCCTTCAGGGTCGGCATCACATCGACCGTGACGGCACCGACGCGCCAGCGGCAGATGGGCGCATCCTTGCTGATGTCGTTGACGAAGCCTTGCGCACGCAAGGCTTTTTCCACATGCGCATAGTCGGCGCGGACTGTCGCCTGGACAATCAGGTCTACATCCTCGGTCGGGCGGATGGCCGGCTGCGCCGGATCGGTGATCAGCAGCCCGGTCACGGCACCGCCGACGAAGACCAACTCTTCACGCAATCCATCGCCCAGCCGCTCGGCCACCAGTTCCATCATCACCACATTGGGATCGTTGGGGTTCATGACGCCAGGCGCTCGTCGAGCAATTGCAGGGCGATGGCTCGTTCGCGCGGACTGCCGCCACGCACCGCGTCGAACAACACCAGCAGTTCATACAAGGCGGGATTGCGCCCCGCCGCGTCCGGCACCGTCGGATACAAGGGATAGAAGGCCGCGCCGCGCACGCTGCCGGTCTTGTGCGGCCAGACCGGCGGCGGTTCGTTGGGCTGCATGATCAGGTCTTTCAAGGGCGCCGCCGCGTAACTCGTCGGCATGCCGCGCGTCATTTCGCCCCGCGTTACAGGGAAGCTGTAGCGCGCCCCGTGCTGGACGAACATGCGCAAGGCCTCGCGCACCACCGTCGCCTTGCCCGCTTTGTCTTTGCGCGCTAGCTGGGCAATTGCGGCGCGCTCCAGACCGGCATGCACCTCGGAAGCCGTCAAGCCAAGTTCACCGGCCAGCACCGCATAGGTCGGCGGCAGGCCCTGTTCGAGCGACAGCCGCAGCAGAACCACCAGATCCTGGGGACGGAGGACGACTTGTGGATTCGACTTGGAGCGGTACATGGCGACACCGTATTCGCTATTTGCAAATGGCGAATATACGGATAAATTTGCTACAAAGCAACAGCTTATTTATTGTTTTCGCAATTCGCGAAACGAGGAAGTCGGCGCTGGATGGACGGCGGCACAGCGTCGCCCCGCAGCGCGTTGCCGCAGTTCCAGGGCGGTTCATTGAGGAGGCAATGCATCGAGTCTTGTCGCCACTTTTTGACAGGCGGCAACCAGATCGGCAACCAGGCGGTCGTCGACGTCGAGGTCACCCTCGTACTCGCCGAGGTTGCGTACATCGTGGCACTTGGCGAGGACGCGCCAGATCGAAACGGCTTTCGAGCGAAAGCTCCTCGTTGGCCGCGTCCTTGAGCCGTGCCCGGGCTGAACGAACCAGGCCGGTGAACTCCTTCGCGTCCGGCGGCTCCGCCTTCAGCGGCTTGCCGAAGCCGGTAAGGTTTTCAAACGGCGAGGTCATCGTCGCCACCGACCAGCCAGAGTTTGGGTTGCGCCAGCACGCGCGTGACAAAGGCGTTGTCGCCGGCCATGCGCTTGGCGAGTTCCTTGCGCGTCATCAGGGTCGGATTCACCGGCCGGCCGAGCCGGGCACCGACCTCTTCCAGCACGGCGAACACATCGGCGTAGCTCAGCTTGTCGCTGATCAGCATCAGGTCGATGTCGCTCGCCGCCGTGTCCTGCCGTTTCGCCACCGAACCATAGACGAAGGCCGCAGTGATCTTCCCCGCCAACGGTGCGAGCGACTCGCGCAGGGGTTCGGCAAGGCCGACGGTCTTCTGCGCAATGCCGCACAACTCGGCGTAGATCGGCGAATCCGGGTTGGCCTGGTAATGTTTCTGATTGCCCAGCGGATGCACAGTCACCAGCCCACTCTGGGCCAGTCGCGCCAGCTCCCGCTGCACCGCCCCCGAGCCGGCGCCGGTGAGGCCGATCAACTCCGTGGCATAGAAGCTGCGCTGGGGCTGGCCGAAGATCAGCCCCAGCACCCGCTGCTGCGTGCCCGAAAACAAGGCATCGGCAAGGCTGGTCTGCGTAGAGGAGGTATTGTCATTCATGCCCATTTTGGGAATGTTAATGCCCAGAATGGGCATAGTCAATGCTTGTGAAAGTTGGTGCTGGCGGTACGCCGACTGTTCCTTCGCCCTTGACCTCAAATATCCCACACAGCTCTACAGGCCGGATACTTCGAGCAACCCCAGAAGTTACCGCCCGCGTTCGCCCCGCGCTTGGCGGTACGGCGCACCATGGCGCTACCGCACTGCGGGCAGACCGGCATATCGGATTGCCTCATTGCCGGCGCTGTCTGCACTTCCTCAATCAAAGCGCGCAAGGCCGGGCCGTCGATCAGGCTGATATTGCGTCCGGCGGCAAATTCTTGCGCGGTGGGTGTGAATTGGCCCGAAGTGACGACATAGCCGCCCGCCGCACCGTGCGCCGCCATCACCCCATACAGCTCGCGCACCGTCGTGACGCCGACCTTGAACGCCCTCCACTGCTTGCATTGAACGAAATGGCGCTCGCCCTCCTTGGTCAGCACCAGATCGACGCCGCCATCCGCCCCGTCGCCTCCGGTCTCAGTCACCGCATAGCCCTGGCGACGGAAGGCCTCGCCCACCAGCAATTCGAATTCGCTCCAGGTCATCTGGTCCAGCGCACCTGCCGTGGGGTTCTGCGCCACGTCGGCAAGAAGCCGCCTGCGCTTGGCGCGACCGATTGCCGAGAGCGCGGCGCCGATCAGGCAGATCAGCGGCAGGAGATATTGGCCGAGCATTGCCAGGGACTTGTAGAGCTGGTTGGCAACGAAAATTCCCATTTGGCCGCCGGCCACAGGAGTTGGCGCTGGCGCTACGGCGATTTGATGCAACCAGACGTAAGCCACGCCCGCAAGCGCCACGCCCGCCCACCAGGGCAGCATGGCGACGAGGTCCATCAGGTCTTCTGCGGTGCTTTGTTTTCTTCGTGCCATAGGTTTAGTCCGCGGCGAACATGCAGCGCCGCGGCAGGATGTCCCTGGCGTCAGCGTCGAGCTGGTTGCAGCAGTGGGAGATCAGTTCAGCCAGCCTGACTGTTCCAGCCGATTCCATGCCGCGGCGACATGCTCCGGCGCCATCAAGGCCTTTTTGCGCGAATTCCAGGCACGCACCGCGGCAAGCGCCTGTTCTTGACTGGTAGCCCCTTCGTACTTGGCCACCCAATGCACGGTGGCCAGCAACTCCATGCCATAGGGCGACTGGAAACCCTCGATGAGATCGCCGACATGCCGCACACGCTGTGCCAGCGCTTCGTGCCCGTGAGCATCGACAAACGCCTCGGCTTCCGCCATGGCCTCGGGCACGGGCTCGATCTCGGCTTCCGAAACGCCATCGCCGAGACCGCGAATGAAATGCCCCTCCATCCGGTTGAGCACATGGCGCAGGGTGTCCGAATACGGGCCGTAAGCATGTTTCTCGAAGGGCAGATTCAGCGCTTCGCCTGCCTCCTGCAGAAAATAGGCGAGCTTCTGTACTTCGATCTTCGACAAGCCGTAACCAAGGGCGCGATAGGTGTCCAGCACCCTGAGCACGGCCGCGCGACCGGGAGTCATGCGCGGGCGCTCGGTACGTACTTCCATGCTCTTCGGCTCCGGCGCTCCGTCGGGCGGGAAGAGCCGTACCTCAAGCTCAGGCAGCTCGGCAAATGCGGACTCGATCAGCGGCCTTACCTCAGCCCAGTCCAGCCCGCCATTGCCGCATCCCAAAGGTGGAATGGCAATAGACCGGATGCCGAGCCGACGAATTTGCGCCACCAGGTCCACCAGCCCATCGCGGATGAACTCGATGCGCGACTTGCCGCGCCAATGGTCCTTGGTAGGAAAGTTGATAATGAAATTGGGCTTTACCAGCGCACCCGAATCGAACACGAACATCCGGCCGGGGCGTACCTGCTTCGCCTTGCAGGCCGCCGCGTAGGCGCGGAAATTCTCCGGCCACTTATTGCGGAACTGGAGCGCGATGCCCTTGCCCATGACGCCGACGCAATTCACCGTGTTGACGATGGCGTCGACATCGCCTTGCTTCAACAAATTGCCGTGGGTGAGGGTAACGCTCATGTCCATTGCCCGAGAAAATACCAGTCCGGCTTTACTTCCACCGGTAAGTTTACGCCGCCATCAGCCAGACGGGTCCGCACAGCAGCGGCGCAATTTTCGTCCATAACACCGATTCGGACAAGGCGGTCGAGAGGCACGCGGCCATGCACCAGAAACTCCGCCTGGCGGCGCTCCATACGATCCGCGTGCCGCTGCACGCTGAGCCGGTTCTGCCAATACTTGCAGAAGCCATCCAGCGTCGGCGCTTCGGTCAGCAAGTCCCACGCCACCGCATCGAGCCGCGCCAGATCGGTGAAGGCCTGGGCAAAGGCCAGCGTCGCGTTCCGGTCATAGAACACGAAAGGTACGTTTCCAGCCACGACGCGATCGACCGTGGTTTCCAGATGAACGATGTCGCGTTGGCGCCACGTGCAGTTAGCCACCCGTCCTTGCTCGATGGCACCGAGCATCGGCGAACGCGGCGCAAAGTAGAACGGTACATAGTCATGAACCACGCCGCCGGGCGGGTTGGGTACTGCCCTACCGGCGCGAGCGCCCTGGGCGCCCTGATGGGCGATGTTCTGGTAATCGATCCCCGCAACCGCACCGGCGTTTTTCGACAGCAAGGCACCTGCTGCGCAGATCGCCGGAAGGTTGGCGATGGCGGTGATGTGGAACAGGCGGACGGGGTTGGGGACGGGCATGGCTAACGAGAAAGCTGCGTCGCTGCCAAATACGCCTCACTGGTCTGCGACGCATGTTGTCGAAGCCTGGAGATCAACTCAGGAAGTTCCCACAAGCCTTGCAGAACCAAGAACACATGACTGGCATCAAGCAGCAATATTGGGGTTTTTGGTTTGGATGCTTCCGAAATCGCGGTAGAACTAAATCCGGCCATCGAAACAAACACTCCCATTGTGTTGTCAGCCTTGCTACTCACCTTCGCGAAGAATGTGTCGATATCTGGCGCACCCGTCTGAGCATTGGTGAACTTCAATTCAACCAGATATGTTGTGCCTTCATGGGTGATTGATCCGTCGATTTGTCGTCCGCTGGTTTTGTATGGTCTTCGATGCTCCAAGTCGAAGAACTGTACCAAATCGAAAAACCAGTCTTCAAACGCGTAGCCGCTGTCTTGGGTTCCGATCTTTAAATGCAAATCAGCCACGCGAGACTGAAGTTTTGCAAGGTCTTGTTGGCTTGCAAGTTTCTCGGCTCGTTGCCGCCCCGCTTCTTCTCGTATCGCCTGCCGTGCACGTGCCACTTCAGCAGAGGAGCGCTCGCGATCGATATATGCCTTAAGTGCTGCGACTGCAGTCTTGGCGGCTGCAATTTTTTCGGCTTCGTCTGGCCAGCCGGTCAAGTCTGGAAAGGAAACCTGATCTGCCAAATGCACTGCAAGTTGCTTGATGACAGCCGGCCCCTTTTCAGCACATTCGAGCGCGGGAAACAAACGATCAAGCAGAGTTCTCTTTGATTCGTCCTCTGCCCAAGTCGCCAGAAATTTCTCTGCAACGCTATTGCGCCGCAACACGTTCCGAAATGCCTTCCGCCTCCAATAAGACTTCAGCAAGGCGTCTTGCACAAGCTCAACGAAGTGGGGTGGCAATTTTTCAGCCATCAAGACGCTCGCTTCGGAATGCTTTCGACAAAGTAGATTGCCGCAGTGCTTGGGCGCGCTTGAGGTTGGCTTCGACCTCGACCTCTCGGGCGATGGAGAGCAAGCGGTCGACTTCGGCGACGATGCGGTGTTGTTCGGCGAGGGGCGGCAGTGGCAAGGGCAGCAAACGACAAAGCTCCAGAGTCAGATTCGACTGCCCAGACGTGGTCTTTGCGCGACGTATCGCCCACCGCATTACATCGTCACATCTCAATAGCATTGCCAGAAACGCCGAATCGATCGGCGCAATGGGTCGAAAGCGCGCAATAGCTTGGTTGATATTCGCCTCGCGAATGGAATCGGGAACAACCGAAACTTGCCCAAGTGGCGGCCCGACAATATTGATCAACACATCGCCCGGACGGACCTTGGACCGCGCCAATTCGCTGTCGTGGGTTTCTTGGCTTACGAATGCTGGCTTGTAGCGATAGTTCAATACGCCGTCGAACGTCAGGTTGTAGACTTTCAGAAACTGTACTTGTCCGTCATTTCCAGAGAGTCTTTCGGCTGCCGGAGTTGTGCCTTTGGTGATGAAGTCAGAAAGCTGTTCGGCTAACGCCCACGCCCACCCATCTGCCAATTTGCGCAGATCGGTCGTGTCCGGCGCCGCCGGCTCCTTGTACTTGCCTTTGCCTGGCCACTGGCTGCGGCGGGTTGCGAGGATGCGTTGCAGGAGTTGGTCGCCGGTCTCAAAACTGCGGCCTTCGCGGTGGGCGAGGTCGGCTTCGGTGGGGACAAGGCGGCCTTCGACGGCGGCTTTGAGGATGGCGGCCTTGTAGCGCTTGAGGTTGGCCTTGACGCGCTTGAGGCCGGCGACGGCTCCGTCGAGGCGGGAGAACTGCTTTTCGATTTCGGCGACGATGCGATGCTGCTCGTCGAGATTTACGAGAGGGATTTCGAAGCCGAGCAAAGCATTGGTGTCGACTGAAGCGACGGTTGTGCCGTGCTTCGAACACTCTTTCAGAATACGTCTGCTTGCGCCGCGAACGGCATGGGCGACGTACTTCGGAGAGATGCCCGGCTTTGGTGTCAGCGCTTTCAAGTCTTGATTAATCGTGACCGCCAGCTTGGTAATCGCAACCGGAAATGTGTGCGCCAAGATTCCGCTTCGAGTTACGAATAGCACAGAACCTTCGGGCACGAGCGATACCCTCCTGTCCGTAAGAGCAGCTTCAGTAATTTGATCCTCGGACGAAGTTATTTCATCAACCTTCATGTCCTTTGGCGAAACCCATGGGACTGTTCCGTCAGTCCAGTAGGCGGCATTGGCTTTCGATGGCGTGTTGCCACCAGACCAATTACCGAGGTCGCGGAGCGGAACCATCGTGGTCTTGCTCACGCCACCAACTCCCGATTCAATTCCTCAATCACCTTCGGCAATTGCTCGCCGAAAAGCTGATGCACGCGGCCGAGGCCGCCTTCGGTGTTGAAGGGCGCGTATTCGAAGTCGTCGATATTGATGCCGAGGTTGGCGGCGATGTGGTCGCGGATCATTTCCAGCCAGTGTTCCTGTTCGGGGGTGAAGCGATTTTCCCCACCCTCACCCCGGCCCTCTCCCTGAGGGAGAGGGAGGGATTGCTGCTGCGCCAGCCAGGCCTTGAAGTTGGCGGCGACGCGTTCGGGATAGGGCACGAGTTCGTTTTCCTGGTGCATGGCGAAGCGCACCAAGCTGACGAGGTCGGTGAGGATACGCCGTGTGCTGCTGCCTTTCACCTTGCTCTTGTCCAGCGCGGCGTAGGCCTGCCACAGCGCGGATTCGTCGAACAGGTGCGGGGGCGCGTGCAGCGTGTCGGCCAGGGCACTGATGTCCTCGAACTTGAGCGGCGCTTTGACCGGGCGGTTGTAGAGGATTTGCAGGGCAGTGATTTCGTCCTTGTGTTCGGCGATGAAGGCTTCGAAGGTTTGCACCAGGCTTTTCGCGCGCTCGGTGGCGGCGGCGGAGAAGCCGGCTTCGATGAGTTCGTCTCGCGTGACGATGTCGATGATCTGGTCGGCTTGCTGGCGGAGTTTCAGGAGGAGGTTGCGGAGGGCTGGGTTGGCCAACGGCTTCACGGCTTGCTGGAGCGCGGTTGAGGCCCCATCCCCACCCCGGCCCTCCCCTTGAAGGGGAGGGAGGTCGGTATGCAGGGCGTTGACGATGTTGCGGGCGAGGCTCTTGAGGTCTTGGCCACCGCTGGCTTCGATGACTTTGGCCTTGTCCGCGTCGTTGAGGTCGCGCTCCAGGCGGGCCAGCCTTGCGGCAACCGACGACAGCACTTCGGGTTCGACGTTGCCCAGCGCCACGGCTTGCAGCAGCTTGTCGAAGGGCACGGCCTTCTTCTGGTCCATCGGTCGGCTGTCGGTCTTGTCGCGCTCGCAGACGCCGACGGCATCGACGATGACGAAGTGGTCCTTGACCACTTGCTCGCCGGGGTTCACCGCGCGCAGGTCGGCGCGCTCGATGATGCGCACGCCGCGGCCCTTCATCTGCTCGAAGAAGCTGCGGCTCCTGACTGAGCGCAGGAACACGACGATCTCGACCGGCTTGATGTCGGTGCCGGTGGCGACCATGTCCACGGTGACGGCGATGCGCGGGTAGTAGCTGCTGCGAAAGGCGCGGATCAGGTTCTCTGGCGTGTCGCCGGTGCTGCGGTAGGTGATCTTCTGCGCGAACTCGTTGCCGCGGCCGAATTCCTCGCGGATGATCTGCACGATGGCTTCGGCGTGGTTGTCGTCCTTGGCGAAGACCAGGGTCTTGGGCAGTTCCGTGCGGCTGGGGAACATCTCGGCCTGCCAGCGATCGCGGAAGGTCTGCACCACGGTGCGGATCTGGTCGGGGGTCTGCACCGCGCGGTCGAGTTCGGCGGGGTCGTAGTCGAAATCCTCGTCGAGCTGCCAGTCGCTGCGGCGGCGCGTGTCGCGCTCCATGAGCTGCACCCAGTAGCCGGCTTCCACCTTGCTACCGGCTTCGGTGACTTCGGTGCGGATGCGATAGACGTCGTAATTGACATTGACGCCGTCGGCCACGGCTTGCTCGTGGCCGTATTCCATGACCAGGTTCTGGTTGAAGAAGCCGAAGGTCTGCTTGTTGGGCGTGGCGGTGAGGCCGATCAGGTAGGCGTCGAAGTAGTCGAGCACCTGGCGCCACAGCTTGTAGATCGAGCGGTGGGCTTCGTCGGTGACGACGATGTCGAAGCTCTCGATCGGGATGGCCGGGTTGTAGTCGATGGGCGGCGCCTCGGCGAACAGCGATTCGACACCCTCGGCGGAATGCTCGTCTTCTTCCTCGGGCAGTTCGCGGCCCTTGAGCATCGAGTACATGCGCTGGATGGTGCAGATGACGACGCGCGCGCTCTTGTCGAGATTGTTGCTGGTCAGGTGCTGGACGATGTATTCCTCGCCGAACTTGAAGTTGTTGTAGGGCGAGAGGTACTGGTCGAATTCCTTCTTGGTCTGGCGCCCGAGGTTGCCGCGATCGACCAGGAACAGCACGCGCCGCGCGCCGGCGAACTTGATCAGGCGGTAGATGAAGCTGATGGCGGTGAAGGTCTTGCCGCTGCCGGTGGCCATCTGGATCAGCGCGCGCGGCTTGTTGGCGGCGAGGCTGGCTTCGAGGTTCCTGACCGCTGTGACCTGGGCGGGCCAGAGGCCGTCTTCGATCAGCGGCGGCAGGTCGCGCATGCGGGCGAGGAAAGTTGGTGCTGGTTCTGCGGCGACGTTTACCTCTGTGGCGCCTTCCCGGATATAGCGCAGCCACTCGCCGAGCATCTCGGGCGTGTGGAAGGCAAAGACGGGCCGGGCGCGCGGCTCGGGGTCGAGGCCGTTGGTGAAGTGGGTTTCGATGCCGGTCGATTCGTAGAGGAAAGGCAGCGGCCGGCGCCAGGCCGGCAGGCTGGCGGGCAGGCCTTGCGCGTAGCGGCCCGATTGGAACTCGACGCCGGAGAGCGTGGCGCCCTGCTTCTTGGCTTCGATCACGCCGGTAGCCTTGCCGTCGACGTAGAGCAGGTAGTCGGCAAAGCCGAAGCCGGTTTCAAGGGGGAACTCGCGGATCGCAACGCCGCGCGCGGCGTGGATGTTGGCCTCGGCCAGGTCGCACACGCGCCAGCCTGCGGCCTTCAGCAGGCGGTCGATTTCCTCCCGTGCTTGTTGTTCCGGCTGTGCCATGCGCCCCGATGCCGTTTGACTATGGGGTGAATCATCGCACAGATCGTGCGTATTGCCGCGGCTGGCGCCTTCGGAGAGTCTCAGCCGCCGTGCCGCCAGCGCCAACTATGGCACGAAGAATTTCGTCGCTTCGGTTCTCGAAACGTCGGGGTCGGCGGCGTCCGTGACGGTCAGGCGGATCGGGTGCGTGCCCATGCGCACCGCGCCCGGATCGACCCTGAGGATCAGCGTCGCATCGCCGGTCGCGGCGGGGCCGAGGCTGATCTGCGCGGGCTGCGCAAAACTCAGCGTGGGTAGGCCGTCGGCGCGCACCGTGTAGCTGTGCGCCTGCTCGCTGGCGTTGATCACGCGCAGGCGGAACACGTTTTCTATGCTGCCGTCGGCCGCCTCGCGCGACAGCGTGGTGCGGTCGCGGATGATGTCGACCTTGAGCGGCGGCCGCGTCAGCAAGGACCAGGCCGTGACCGAGCTGGCGGTGAGGAAGATCAGCAGATAAGTCAGCACGCGCGGGCGCAGCGCGCGGCGGATGATGTCGCTGCGCGGCAGGCGCTCCTGCACCGCGTTTTCGGTCGCGTAGCGGATCAGGCCGCGCGGGTAGTTCATCTTGTCCATGACCTGGTCGCAGGCGTCGATGCAGGCCGCGCAGCCTATGCATTCGAGCTGGAGGCCGTTGCGGATGTCGATGCCGGTCGGGCAGACCTGGACGCAGATGCTGCAGTCGATGCAGTCGCCGAGGCTGGCGGCCTTGGCGTCGACCTCCTTGGCGCGGCTGCCGCGCGGTTCGCCGCGCTGCTTGTCGTAGGCGATCAGCAGGGTGTCGCGGTCGAACATGACGAACTGGAACTGGGCGTAGGGGCAGATGTAGATGCACATCTGTTCGCGCAGGAAGCCGGCATTGCCGTAGGTCGCGAAACCGTAGAACAGCACCCAGAAGCTTTCCCAGGGGCCCAGCGAAAGCGTGGCGAGGTTCTGCGTCAGTTCGCGGATCGGCGTGAAATAGCCGACGAAGCTGATGCCGGTCCATAGCCCGACCAGCAGCCAGAGCGCATGCTTGGTGGCCTTGATGCGCAGCTTGCGCGGCGACCAGGGCGCGGCATCGAGTTTGATGCGTCGCGGCCGGTCGCCCTCGATGTGTTTCTCGATCCACAGGAACAATTCCGTATAGACCGTCTGCGGGCAACTGTAGCCGCACCAGAGGCGGCCGGCGACGGTGGTGAACAGGAACAGCGCGAGCGCGCAGAGGATCAGCAGCAGCGCCAGGTAGATGGCGTCCTGCGGCCACAGCACCAGGTCGAACAGATAGGCGCGGCGTGCCTCCAGATCGAACAGGATCGCCTGCCGGCCGTTCCACGGCAGCCAGCACAGGCCGTAGAAAACCAGCTGCGTGAGCCAGACGAAACCCCAGCGCCAGCGCTGGAACACGCCCTGTATCGAGCGCGGATAGACCTTGGCATCCGGGTCGATGACCGGCTTGATTTCGATGACGCGCCGGGCGGTGCGGGGCAGGGACATGTTGGGACGGGATGGACGGTGGCGCGCACCCGAGGGCCGCGCGGGCTGCTGCCGGTCGGGGCGCGTTGTTGAAGGCGAATTTATAAGCTATGCGGAAAATGCATGTTATGCGATCGCCGGGTTAAAAGCAACATAAAAAATATATGTTTCAAGTGAAGCGCGGCGGCGCGGTGGAAGATTTTCCGTTTCGGCTGCTGGCCAGGCGGCTGCCCAAAAAACAAGCCCGGCAGGGCCGGGCTTGGTTCATTTCAAGGTCAGCGCGATATGCTCGAAGCTACCAGAGCGTTTCCCGCTCCGCGCTGGATGAGATCTTGTGTATGGTCAGGTCGGCGCCGTTGAATTCCTCTTCGGCATCGAGGCGTATGCCGACGATCTTCTTGAGCGTGCCGTAGACGATGAAGCCGCCGCCGAGGGCGATGGCCACGCCCATGCCGGTACCGATCAGTTGCGACATGAAGCTGACGCCGCCCAATCCGCCCAGCGCCTTGGCGCCGAAGATGCCGGCGGCGACGCCGCCCAGGGCGCCGCACAGGCCGTGCAGCGGCCAGACGCCGAGCACGTCGTCGATCTTCCAGCGGTTCTGCGTCAGGGTGAACATCCAGACGAAGAGGCCGCCCGCCATGGCGCCGGTGACCAAGGCGCCGAGCGGATGCATCAGGTCGGAACCGGCGCAGATCGCCACCAGGCCGGCGAGCGGGCCGTTATGCACGAAGCCCGGGTCGTTCCTGCCGGCGATCGTCGCGGCGAGCGTGCCGCCGACCATGGCCATCAGCGAGTTCATCGCGACCAGGCCGGAAACCTTGTCCAGCGTCTGTGCGCTCATGACGTTGAAGCCGAACCAGCCGACGGTCAGGATCCAGGCGCCGAGCGCCAGGAAGGGAATGGAGGACGGCGGGTGGGCGCCGGCGATGCGGCCGTCCTTGTGGTAGCGGCCGGTGCGGGCGCCGAGCAGCAGCACTGCGGCGAGCCCGATCCAGCCGCCGACCGCATGCACCACCACCGAGCCGGCGAAGTCGTGGAATTCCGCGCCGAAGCTGGCCTTGAGCCAGGCCTGGATGCCGTAGGCCTGGTTCCAGGCGATGCCTTCGAAGAAGGGGTACACAAAGCCGACCAGCAGGAAGGTGGCGGCCAGTTGCGGGTTGAAGCGGGCGCGTTCGGCGATGCCGCCGGAAACGATGGCCGGGATTGCCGCGGCAAAGGTGAGCAGGAAGAAGAACTTGGTCAGTTCATAGCCGCTCTTCTGCGCCAGTTCTTCGGCGCCGCGAAAGAAATCGACGCCGTAGGCGATGCTGTAGCCGATGAAGAAGTAGGCCAGGGTCGATACGGAAAAATCGACCAGGATTTTCACCAGCGCATTGATCTGGTTCTTCCTGCGCACCGTGCCCAGCTCCAGAAAGGCAAAGCCGGCATGCATGGCCAGGATCATGATGGCGCCGAGCAAAATGAACAGCACGTCGGCGGATGTCTTCAAATTCTCCATTGTGGGGCTCCCAAAGGCCAAAAGGCACGAATGGGAGGCATGAAAGCAATGAGCATTCCTGAACTAGATTCACCGATAAATCATATACTTGGACAAATCGCGCAGCGACGGACGCACCGTGGCGGTGCGAACGACCAAACTTCTGCACCGCAATGGTGAGAGTTGGCGCTGGCGCGACGGCAAATTTCGGTCGGCGTCTATTTTGGTGCATTGTTGGCGCCGTTGGCTACCTGATAGGCGCGCGGCATCAGCACCCACATGCGTCCCTGCTGGCGCATCTTGCCGGCCTGGCTGCCGGCCTCCGCGCCGCTGCCCCAAAAGAAATCCGCCCGCACCACGCCGCGGATGGCGCCGCCGGTGTCCTGCCCCAGCATCAGGCGGGTGAGCGCTTGCTCGCTGTTGGGTCGCCTCGTCGCCAGCCATATCGGTGCGCCCAGCGGCACATGGCGCGGATCGACGGCGAGTGAGCGTTCCGGCGTCAGGGCCAGGCCCATCGCGCCCTGCGGCCCGCTGCCCTCGACCGGCAGTTCGCGGAAGAACACCAGGCTCGGGTTGGCGTTGAGCAGTTCCGCCAGGCGTGCCGGGTTGGCGCGGGCCCAGGCCTTGATGCCCTGCATCGAGGCCTGCTCGGGCTTGAGTTCGCCGCGTTCGATCAGCCAGCGGCCGATCGAGCGGTAGGGATGGCCGTTCTGGTCGGCGTAGTTCAGGCGCACGCGGCTGCCGTCGCTGAGCTGCACCTGGCCCGAGCCCTGAATCTGCATGAAGAACAGGTCGATCGCGTCGTCTATCCACAGCAGCGCCTCGGGTGAGCGCTTGCTCTCCTGCGGTGCCCATTCGCTGCGCGAGTAGTAGGGAATCAGCTTGCGCCCTTCGAGGCGTCCGCGCAGGCGCAGGTGCTTGAGCTCGGGGTACAGCGTTGCCAGATCCACCACGATCATGTCCTCCGGCGGGCCGAATACCGGATGCGCGTAGCCGCGCGCTTGCTGGCGGCTGCCCTTGAGAATGGGTTCGTAGTAGCCGGTGATGAGTCCGCTGCGTGTGCCGTCGGGGTTGACCAGCGCCCAGGGGTGGAATTGCGCCTCGAACCAGGCGCGCAGGGCCGGCGCGGATTTGTCGGATTTGTCATTGAGTTCCCGCGCCGAACTGCAGACCGGCTGCCATTGCTCCTTACGTTCCAGGCTGCGGCAACTGGCAACGAAGGCGGCGAAGGCCGCGCCGGGATCGTCTTCGCCCCAGCCCGGCAGATCGCTCCAGTCAGCCGGCTGCAACGGTTTTTCGGCGGGCTTGGGCGGCTCCACGGCCGGGCACACCGGGCAGACCGGACAGGCCTGCGGCGGCGGGCAGGCGGCAAGAGTTGGCGCTGGCGCTACGGCGAGCGGGGCACAGCCGGCGATGGCCAGCAGGACGATCAGGACGGGGAGGAAGCGAAACATGAATCTGCTAAAGTGCCATGCTTTCAAGAGCCCGCAAGCTTAACCGATGTCCGACCTGACCCGCGCCCTCGCACCACTGATGAATCGCCTCGATACGCTGTTCGATCGCATCGAGGCGGCCCTGCCGCCGTCCCTGCCGCCTACCGACTGGTCGGCCACGGCCTTCCGCTGGCGCACCCGCGCCGGGCGCGGCTGGCTCGAAGCGGTCAAGCAGCCGCACCGCATCCGCTTCGAGGATCTGCAGGGCGTCGATGACCAGAAGCAGCGCATCGCGCAGAACACCAGGCAGTTCGTCGCCAAGCGCAGCGCCAACAACGTGCTGCTGACCGGCGCCCGCGGCACCGGCAAGAGCTCGCTGGTCAAGGCCGTGCTGAACCAGTTCGCGACGAAAGGCCTGCGCCTGATCGAAGTCGACAAGGACGACCTGGTGCACCTGCCGGAGATCGTCGACCTGATCGCCGGGCGGCGCGAGCGCTTCATCATCTTTTGCGACGACCTCTCCTTCGAATCGGGCGAGCCCGGCTACAAGGCCATGAAGAGCATCCTCGACGGTTCGATCACCGGCATGCCCGACAACCTGCTGGTGTATGCGACCTCCAACCGGCGCCACCTGATGCCGGAAAAGATGTCGGAGAACCTCGAGACCAAGTACAACGCCGATGGCGACATCCACCCCGGCGAGACCACCGAGGAGAAGGTGTCTCTCTCCGAGCGCTTCGGCCTCTGGCTGTCGTTCTACCCCTTCGGCCAGGACCATTACCTGGAGATCTGCGGCCATTGGATGGCCGAGTTCGGCATGGGGCCCGAGCAGATCGCTGCGGCGCGCGGCGAGGCCCTGCAATGGACGCTGATGCGCGGCTCGCGCAGCGGCCGCGTAGCCTGGCAGTTCGCCCGCGACTACGCCGGACGTCACGCCAAGAAGAAACCCGCATCGGGGCCGCGATCCGCAGCCAAATGAAGCTGACCGAAGTCGCTGCCGCTGTCATCGAACGACAGGCGGCGGATGGCGGCAGCGGGTTTGCCACCGAGTTCCTGCTCGGCCAGCGCGCGCCCGGCACCTTCTATCCCGGCTACTGGGAATTCCCCGGCGGCAAGGTCGAGCCCGGCGAAACGCCGCATCAGGCCCTGGTGCGCGAACTCGGCGAGGAGCTCGGCATCGCAGTGCTGCGTGCCGATCCCTGGCTGCGCCGCGAGCATGTCTATGAGCACGCCCATGTGCGACTCAACTTCTTTCGCGTGCGCGAATGGCGCGGCGAGCTGCACGACCATGTGCATAGCGCGCTGTCCTGGCAGCGCGCCGACGGCCTGACCGTGGCGCCCATGCTGCCGGCCAATGCGCCGGTGCTGGCCGCCTTGGCCCTGCCCGATTTCTACGCCATCAGCCATGCCGGCGAGATCGGCATCGACGCCCAGTTGCTGGCACTGGCGCATGCGCTGGAGGCGGGCCTCAAGCTGGTGCAATTGCGCGAGCCCCGGCTCGACGCGGGACGCCGGGCGGCCTTCGTCCATGCCGCGGTAGACCTTTGTCATCAATACGGCGCGCGGGTGCTGGTCAATGGCGACGCGGCCCTGGCCGCGGCGGCAGGGGCCGACGGCCTGCACTTGCCGGCCGCGCAGCTTGCGGCGCGAAGCCAGCGCCCCGACTTTGCGCTGGTCGCGGCGTCCTGCCATACGGCCGCAGAACTCGAACGGGCGGCCCAGCTGGGTTGCGACTTCGCGGCCTTCGGCCCGGTGCGGGCGACGGCCAGCCATCCGGGTGTCGCCGGTATCGGTTGGGAGAAGCTTTCCGCTGCGCTCGGCGTGCCGCCATTGCCAACTTTTGCCCTCGGCGGGCTGGCGCGGGCCGACCTGGATGTCGCACGGCGCGCCGGCGCCCACGGCATCGCGGCGATACGCGCCGCCTGGGACGGCTAGCGCTACTCGGACTGGTCTTCGGGCTGTGGCTCTTCGCTCGCCTCGACGCGGTACTGGTCCGTGGCCCAGGCGCCGAGGTCGGCGCCCTTGCAGCGCGCCGAGCAGAACGGCCGGAAGGGCAACGCGGTCGGCTCCTTGCAGATGGGGCAGCGGCCATAAACTGCTCCTGTCTCCGGTGGATTCTCGCTCGCCATCGAACACATGCTCCCGCTTTAGCTCGGGTCGAGCTCGGCAG
>JAXMJU010000286.1:0-5993 GCA_034376265.1 Sulfuritalea sp. | reverse complement strand
GTGGAGATGTCGTTCGTCATGCTGGTTTATCCTCACGAAATATTGCAGAATCATTCCCTCGGAATTGAGGGGATGAAGGTGCAGATTAATTCGTGGTGCCGCAACAGGGGATTCCTCCGCGTAGCGGCTTCGTCCAACCCTTCGGTCAAGAGGGACGCTCCGCCGGCAAGCCGGCTCCGCGCCCCTTACCCCCAAACTTAGAGCGCTATGGACCTTCCTTCCGATTTTGACGTTGGTTCCGGCATTCTCGAACTTGAGTCAAAAATTGGCGTTTCGAAGAACTTCTTTCTGTCGCTGAACGCGGCAGACGATTGGTCATTCGTAATTAAGCTGCATGCGCTATTTGAGGCGGCCTGTACTCACTTGCTCCTATTCCACTTCAAAGAGCCAGAACTTAGCGAAGTATTCAGCCGCCTCGAACTGAGCAACAAGACGACTGGGAAGGTGGCCTTCCTTGCAAAACTTGGACTTCTCGGCAAAGAAAATCAACGCTTCCTGTCCTCGCTTTCTGAACTACGAAATAGTCTGGTGCATGATGTTCGCAACTCCGAGTTTTCACTAAAGGAAATGGCCCAGTCCTTAGATGCATCTGAGGTGAAAAACCTGGCTGTGTCGTTTAGTCCATTCGAGACACATGTCCGCAAGTTTCCCTATGACCCAACAATGAAAATCGGGTACAAGGAAGAATGGCAACGCCAAGCAGCGATCGAAAGTATCGTCGAACGTTTCTCTGCTGATCCGAAGTATCACATCTGGATTGGTGCCTTCAGCGTGCTCACGTCTATTGTCGATATGTACGGTTACAGTGACTACAAGCAGTGGGTTAAAGCAAACCAGCACTTTGAGCAAGATGGTGAAGCGCTCTAACCCTGCGTTCGAGGCGTTCCTGAGGGTCCGCATTCTCCAACCGCCGACGTCTGCTTGGGGCACAGACCAGACTCGTTCGGCCCGCAGTTCTCCCGCCCTGCGCGCAATGCCCGGCCATCGGTGCGTCAGCCCGTCCCGCCCCGGCTTTCCTGCTCTTGCGCCCAGGCTTCGTCCTGCGTCAGTTCCTCGGGCAGGCAGCCGACCGGCGGGCCGAGGTCGCCGCGGGTGCCGAGTGCGCCGCCTTCGCCTTCGAAGCGCACCAGGTAGATCGCCTGGTTGGGATCGGCTTCGACCTGGCCTTGATTGACCACCACACCGCGCCGGCCCGGCGTGGCCAGGATGGCGTCGGCCGCGACGCCGGGTATGCCGCCGTCGTTGTGCAGCAGTTCGCGGCAATAGACGATGTCGCCTATCCGATATTGCATGTTCGCGTTCATGGTTTGTTCCCTCATTGCTGCAATTCCTGGTCGAGTTGCCGCAGCCAGGCATCGACGCGGGCCTCGCTCAATGCCGGCTGGCTGACCGGGTCCAGCGCCAGGCCGACGAAGCGGCCGTCGATCACGGCCTGCGAGGCCGTGAAGGCATAGCCCTCGGTCGGCCAGGCGCCGATCACGCGGGCGCCGCAGGCGAGCACGGCGTCGTACAGCAGGATCAGCGCATCGACGAACTCGTGTCCGTACTTTTCCTGTTCGCCGAGGCCGAACAGCGCCACGGTCTGGTGGCGCATGTCCAGCCCTTCCAGGCGCGGCAGGAACTCGGCCCAGCTTTCCTGCGCGAGGCCGGTGGCGAGGCCCGGCAGTTCGCCGTCGCCATAGGTCGGCGCGCCGAGGATCAGCAGCTCGTGGGCGAGAAAGTCGTCTAGCGTGGCGCGGTTGATGTTGAGCGGCGCGGCTGCCCGCGCAACTTTTTCTCCATTCAGCTTCTGCGCGATCAGCTTGGCGATGCGCCGCGTGCGGCCGGTGTCGGTGCCGAAATAAATGCCGATCTTTTCCATCAGATCTGGCGCACTTCGATATTCAGCGTCTGGATCCGGTAGGCGATCTGGCGCGGCGTCATGCCGAGCAGACGCGCGGCGCGTGCCTGGACCCAGCCGGCCTGTTCCAGCGCGGCGATCACGCGCCGCCTCTCATCCATAGGTTCGCTTTGCTCGCTGCCGGGCTCCAGCTCTTCGCCGTCGGCGTCGGCGTGGGGCGGCCGGAGAGTTGGCGCTGGCGCCACGGCGCCGCGGCCGGCGCCTGCGCGCGGCTTGTCGATGCGGATCAGGTCGGCGTCGATCTCGCCGTTCATCGACATCACGGCGGCGCGTTCCAGGCAGTTTTCCAGTTCGCGCACGTTGCCCGGCCAGCTGTGCTGCGCCAGGCGGCGCTGCGCGGCGGCGGTCAGCGACAGCGGTCGGCTCTGGATGCCGCCCAGGCGTTCGAGCAGGAAGCGCGCGATCTCGGGCAGGTCTTCCATGCGCTCCCTGAGCGGCGGCGGCAGGATGGGCATGACGTTGAGCCGGTAGTAGAGATCCTCGCGGAAGTCGCCGGTTTCCACGGCGGCTTCGAGGTCGCGGTGGGTCGCCGCGATCAGGCGCACATCGACCTTGATCGTGCGGCTGCCGCCGACGCGTTCCAGTTCGCCTTCCTGCAGCACGCGCAGCAGCTTGGCCTGGAAGGCCGGCGATATTTCGCCGATTTCGTCGAGGAACAGCGTGCCGCCGTCGGCGGTTTCGAAGCGCCCCTGCGCCCCGCGACGGCGCCGGTGAAGGCGCCCTTCTCGTGGCCGAAGAGTTCGGATTCGAGCAGGTTTTCCGGCAGCGAGGCGCAGTTGAGCCGCACGTAGGCGCCGCGCGCGCGCGGCGAGTTGTAGTGGATGGCGTTGGCGATGAGTTCCTTGCCGGTGCCGGTCTCGCCGCGGATCAGCACCGTGGTCGGCCATTTCGCCACCATGCGGATCTGCTCGAAGATGCGCCGCATCGGCGCCGAATGGCCGACCAGGTTGTCGAAGCCGTGCTTCTGCCGCACGGTGCGGCGCAGCGTGTCGCGCTCTTCGGCCAGCGCCTTGTGTTCGAGCTCGACTTCGAGCGAGAGGCGCACGCTCTGGCCGATCAGGTTGGCGACCATTTCGACGAAGCGCACGCGCTCGTCGAGCAGGCCGTCGTCGGGTTCGTCGGGCTGCACCGCGAGCACGCCCTGCAGCGTGCCGCCGACCTGGATCGGGGCGGCGATGAAGGGCAGCTCCTTGTCATAGAGGCCGAGCCGGTTGAGAAAGCGCGGCTCGTCGCCCAGGCGGGCGATGGCGATGGTGCGGCCGCCCTCGAGGATCATGCCGACCAGGCCCTCGCCGGGCTGGTAACGCACCGGTTCATAGACCTCGCTGTCCACGCCATGCACGGCATGCACGCCGAGCGCGCCGCTGTCGGGATCGACCACGCCGACCATGCCGCCGGACAGGTGGCCGGTGACTTCCAGCGTGCGCAGCACCTCGCGCAGGGTCTGGTGAAAATCCAGCGAGCGCGACAGCGCCTGCGAGACGCGGAACAGCATCTCGTAATGGGCGCGCAGCAGGGTGGATGAGCGCAATTCACTCATGATCGCCGCTTCACCGGCAACAGCACATGGACGCGGCAGCCCGCGGTTCTGGCCGGGTCGATCTCGATCGTGCCGCCATGGTCGGCGGCGACTTGCTGTGCCGCCGAGAGGCCGGTGCCGAGGTGGCCGCGCTGGCCCGCGCCGTCGCGCTTGGTGGTGTAGAAAGGCTCGAAAACCTTGAGCTGCTGCCCGGCCGGAATGCCGGGGCCGCTGTCCTCGATCACGATGTCGATGCCGCCGGGTTGCGCGCGGGTGATCACCGACAAGTCGCGCTCGCGCCAGCCGCGCGCGCTCATGGCCTCGATGGCGTTGTCGATCAGGGCCTTGAACATCGCGCGCAGCTGGTTGGGATAGCCCTGCAATGTCGGCAGCATGGCCTGCGGCTTCCAGTTGACGCTGATGCCCGAGGCCAGCAGGCGTTTGGTGCTGAGGTCGAGCACGTCGCGCAGCAGTTCGTTGACGTTGATGGCGCCGGCGGGCTCGCGCGTTTCGGCCGGAATCATGGCGCGCAACTCGGCCAGCGCCTGCTCGCCGGCGGCCATGGCGTCTGCCAGTGCCTTTGCCATGGCGTCGCTTTCGCCATTGCGCCGCGCCAGCATGCCGACCACCGAGGCCATCATGTTGAGCGGCCCTTCGAGGCGGAAGGTCGCCGCCGAAAGGCTTTCGCGCAGCGCCGTGACGCGGTCTTCCTCGGCCATTACCACCTGCAGCGCGGCGACGCGGCCTTTCTCCTGCTCGGCGCGCAGGCCGGTGATTTCCTTGGCCACCAAGAGCAGGTAGTCGTGGCCACTGCCCGCGAAGAAGGCGTCGGCACGGCTGTCGTCCTCGCGCACGCGGCTGCCCGAGCAGGAGAACCAGCGCGGCGGCTTGCCGCCGGGCAAGTCGAGGCGCACCTCGCGGTCGAGAAAGGCGTAGCCGGAATTGCGCCGCCCCTTCACGGTTTCAAGTTCCAGGCCGGCGCGGATCGCCGTCATCAGCATCGGCGCCGGCTCGGCCATGCCGAGGTCGGCCTGCAGCTTCTTGTACTCCTGGTTGTCGAGCAGCACGCGGTCATCGACGTCGAGCACCGCGATCACCATCGGCGCCGCATCGACCACGGATTCGATCAGCGCCTTCTGGTTCTTCACTTCGCATTCGAGGCGGTGCATCGCGGTGATGTCGCGATGCATGCCGAGGTAATTGACGATCGCGCCGCCGGCATCGACCACCGGCGAAATCGAAAGCTCGGCGAGGTACTTGCTGCCGTCCTTGCGGCGGTTGACCAGGCGCCCGTGCCACGCCTCGCCGCGCGAAATGCTCTGCCACAGCGACTTGTACAGCTCGGGCGGGGTGGTCTTGTTGGACAGCATGGATTCGTTGCGGCCGGCCGCGTCGTCCGCGGCGTAACCGGTGACGCGGGAGAAGGCGGGATTGACATAGAGGATGTTGCCGCCGGTGTCGGTGATCGAAATCGCGATGTCGGCCTGGTCCACGGTCTGCTGGAACACGCGCGGATGGATCGCCGCCTGCGCCAGCCCGGCATCGCCCGCGCCCGCCCCGCCCGCCGACTCAAGTTGCTTCTTCGCCATGACGCACCATCTCCCGATTCAATGTCTCTGCGCCATTCAGCAGGTTCCGTGCCGAGTCTGATTCCACGCTGGATTTGGAGTATTTCCCTCGTGTTTTGTAGGACTTGCGACACATCCAAGAGTTGGCGCTGGCGCCACGGCGATGTCTCTCGCCCGATGAAAACCCCCATGCTGGTGCGGACTTGGGCGCGCATGCACGGCTTTGGTGTGCGCTGCAACAGGCGATGGCACGCTTCCTGCGAAATGCGGCTCAGGAACCGCAAACCATGACCGCCTACCTTCTGCTACTGCTCTCCACCGCCCTCGTGAATAACGTGGTGCTGGTGAAATTTCTCGGGCTCTGCCCTTTCATGGGCGTCTCGAAGAACATGGACAGCGCGCTCGGCATGGGCCTGGCCACCACCTTCGTCATCACCCTGGCCTGCGCGGCGACCTGGATGCTGGAGCACTGGCTGCTGCTGCCCTTCGAACTCGGCTACCTGCGCATCCTCAGCTTCATCCTGGTGATCGCCGCCGCGGTGCAGTTCGTCGAGCTGGCGGTGAAGAAGTCCGCCCCGGCGCTGCACCAGGCGCTGGGCATCTACCTGCCGCTGATCACCACCAACTGCGCGGTGCTCGGCGTGGCCCTGCTCACCGCCCGGGAAAACATGAGCTTCGTGCAGACCCTGGTGTATGGCTTCGGCTCGGCGCTCGGTTTCACCCTGGTGATGCTGATGTTCGCCGGCCTGCGCGAACGCCTCGCGCTGGCGCGGGTGCCCGCCGCCTTTGCCGGCGCGCCGGTCAGCCTGATTCTCGCCAGCCTGCTGGCGCTGGCCTTCATGGGCTTTGCCGGCCTCAACTTCGAATAGGAGACGAGCATGCTGACGGCGATCCTGAGCCTCACCCTGCTGGGCAGCCTGCTCGGCCTCGGCCTCGGCTTCGCGGCAAAGAAGTTCCACGTCGAGGGCGATCCGCTGGCCACCGCGATCGAGGCCCTGATGCCCGG
>JAXMJU010000285.1:0-9811 GCA_034376265.1 Sulfuritalea sp. | reverse complement strand
GCGGGTAAGCGACGCCCGGAAGGCGGTCTCGCCCTCGCGCGCAAGCAGCGAAGCAATCAACTGTCCGGTACGCGAAAGCGTCGCTTGCTGATAGGGGTCGCCGGCAGCCGCGGCCCCCTGCCCGGCAAGCCTCGCCACGATGGCCCGTGGCGTGCGGTCAACCACGACCAGCTCCAGCGTGTCGCCTGCCTTGGCTCCCTCCTGCAAGGAAAGGGTCAGCGACTTCCCGGCAACCAAAGCCCTATAGGTGTTCTCGGGCAGGACGTCCTGGATGCGGGCGCGAAATACCTGCCCCGGTCCGAGCTCGGGGAGATCCGCCGATATATCCACAACGGGCCTGACCGGTCCCAGCCCCGGCTCGGTCTGGTTGCGAACCTGAATACCGACATCGGTGGGGATCATCACCATGACGTAGCTTTCGACTCAACTGCCGATCTGCTGGGCATCAGCCCCGAGCCGTTCAGTCCGCGCTTGGTCGTCGCGGCACGCATGCGCGACGACACAAAGCGCACTGCTTGGTCGAGATCGGTTTTGGAAGGCATCCGGTACATCGTAGCCATCATGTGACAAGCCTGTTGCGGGAAGCTACGGCAGGATCGTTGCTTACTTCTTCCCGAGTCCCAGCCCGCTCGCTCATGGACACCAGGTGTCAAACCCCATAGGCCTTGAGCACGCGTTGTTCCTGGCGATTGCTTTGCAGTTCGTGTTGCAACTGCCCCATCCAGCGCTGGACGCGAACGCGGATCTCGGTGTCGGCGTCCATGACCTGGGCAATGAGCCGAGCCTTGCGCCCACGCTCGGCGGCATCTAGCTTGGCTTCGGCATCGACCGCTTTCATGCTCTCGACCAAGTCGCTGCGTTGCCGCTCGATGCCGATGAGCCGGTCCCAGTCGTCAAGCATCGCAGCCTCGCGCATCTGCCCGGTCAGGGCAGACAGCAGTTCGTAGTTCGCGATGGCCTGGAACGAACCCATTGTCTATGCTGTTCTATAGGCCCGTTGTGCCCGCGCCGAGGCATTCGGCTGTAGCGAAGTCTGCACGACTTGGGGACGTATGTCGTTCCAGGCGCCTGCCAATTCGCTCAGCAGTCGCGTCACTTCGTCCAGGGCGGCTATGTCGTTGTTCAGGTTGGCAGCCACCAGGCGGCTCACCATGTAGCTATACAAGGCCGACAGATTCTGTGCCAGGTCGCCCCCGACACGCAGATCCAGGCTGGCATTCAGCCCTTCGCCGATGATGGCAATGGCTTTGGAAATGGACTTGCCCTTGGCAGCAGTCTCTTTGCGCCCAATTTCATCTTTCGCATCGGCGATCGCTAGCAGCGCGCCCTGAAACAGCATTGCGATAAGTTCGTGCGGATCGGCGCCATTCACTGCGGATTCTTTGCCCACCTTGTTGTACGAATTGATAGCAGCCATCGCGTTCATGATGATCGATCCTTGATTAAGACGATTTGGAAGAGAACTGTTGCGTCAGGTAAGCACTGGTGCTATTCATGCTGCTGAGCAAGAGGTTGAGGTTGCTATAGGTGCTGGTGTATTGTTTTTGCAGATGCGTCATGCGGATTTCCAGCTTGTCAATCTGCTCGTTATACGCTTTCACGTAGCTGTCAAGGCTATCGGTGCGCGTATCGATCAGACCACCGGTTTCGACCACCGAAGCCGCCCAGGTGGTCAGCCGGGTGACGAAGCCAGTTGCCGACGAAAACAAATGGGAAACGTCGCTGAAATCGCTCGCCATGGCGCTGTCCAGTAAGCTGCTGTCCAGCTTCAGCGTGCCATCCGCCTGGAAAGCAATGCCGACCTGGGCGAGCATAGTCAGCGTGCCCCCAGTTGCAGCCGTCTGGAAAATGCCGCGCGATTGATCCAGCATCAGGCGCACCGTGCCGTCGCCGGCCAAAACTGGGGCCGTCTTGGTGCTGCTACCGTAGGCGGAATTGGACTTGAGTTGTTTCGCCAGGGCATTGTAGGCATCGACCATTGCCGCCGCCGCCGTGCTGATGGCCCCGGTGTCGCGCTTTACGGTCAAGGTGGCGGCCACACCTTCCTTGTTCAAGGTGAGTGAAACGCCCTCGATCGCATCGGTGACGGTGTTGGAGGACTTCAGAATCCGGATGCCGTTTACCTCGAAGTCGGCATCGGCGGCCGCGATGGTCTGCGCCATCGGCACGGCGGGCGCCGGCGCATTCTCGGTGGGGTTGTAGGCCAGCAGGTCGTTGACCGCGGAATCGCCGCCGGTGACAACGGTGATGCTGTTGATCTTGTTGCTCACGCCAGTATTGTCCGCAGACAGGGCGAGACGGTAGGGTGAGCCGCTGCCATCGTTGACGATGGTCGCCGTGACGCCGATATCGGCGGCATTGATCGCGGCACGTATGTCCTGCAGCGTGGCGCCCGCGGCGATCGCGATATTCGTGCTGGTGCTGCCGACCGTGAAAGTCACCGTCGAGTCCAGTGCGGCGATTGCCGTGGTGTCGGAAACTTGCCCGGCTGCGGCCAGCTTGTGCGCCTGCGCGAGCGTGGTGACGTCGAGCGAATAAATCCCGGCTACCGCCGTGCTGCCGGCAGACGCGGAAAAAATGCTGGTGTCGGACGGGGTCGCGCTGTATCCCTGCAAACTGGTACTCAAACCCTGCAGCGCGGTCTGGAAATCCGAAACCAGTCCTTTGAGAGTTCCGAAGGTCGATATCTTCGTCTGATAACTGCTTATCTTGGCGTTCAGCTTGTCGATTGGCCGGCGCTCGACCGACATCAACTGCGAAACAAGGGACGGAACGTCCAGACTGCCCAAGCCCGATGACGCCGCGGATGAGGTGCTTGCCACGATATGCCTCCCAAATCTAAGCCAACTACGCCTTTTGTCTCAGCAAAACTCCCAACTGCAGGAACTGGTCGATCGAGCTGGCGATCGCCAGCGCCTCCTTGGAGGGAATCTGTCGAATCAAGTCGCCCGTTTCGGTGTCCACCACCTGGACCACAGGCTCTTTTGTGGCCGGATCGACGGTAAATTTCAGATCGCGATTCGACAGTTGCATGACCCGGTTGATTGCAGTTACCGCGCTCTGCAACTGCTGCGAAGACGGTTCCTGGGCGGGCACCTGCTTAGCCGTATCGACATGGACTTTAGGCGCGTCATCGCTGACGCGCCGGGCAGGTAGCGCAATCTGATTCGTGCTTGTATTCTGGACGATCATCACCGATCTCCTTTACGCCAAATGCCTGACCGGAGATCCGGTCAGGCATTCATGCGACTAAGAGCTTAACGCAACAAGGAGAGTACCGTGTTCGGCGTCTGGTTCGCTTGCGCCAGCACCGCCGTTCCGGCTTGCTGGAGAATGTTGTTGCGGGTCATCGCGGCGCTTTCGGCCGCATAGTCGGTGTCCATGACGCGGCTGTACGAGGCCGACAGATTGACCGAAGCCATCTGCAGGTTGGCAACGGCAGACGACAGCGTGACCATGTCGGCACCAAAGTCGGCACGGGCGGTGGCGATGTCAGCGATCTCGGTCGTAAAGGCGGCAACGTTTGCGAAGGCAAGCGCAGAGGTGAAAGCAGCGCCGTTACCGCCCGCCGTACCGCCACCTTCGTCTACAGTCACGAGATCGCTGACAACAACCAAGCTCGAAATACGGGTATTTTCAGCGATCAGCGCAACCGCCTCTTCATTGGCGACAGCACCGGTCTGGGTAAATATTTCGTACAGGCGCTGGGTGTTTTCCGCGACTTGCGCCAAATATCCGTCAGCGGTTTGCGCCAGCGAAATCGCGTCGTTGGCGTTGCGGGCCATCATGTTCGCGGCGCGCACCTGGGAATCAATGGTCATGGCGCTGGCCATGCCGGTAGCGTCGTCCTTGGCGCTATTGATGCGCAGGCCGGACGACAAACGGGCCTGGGCGGTTTGCAGGGCATTCGCGGACTTGTTCAGGGCGGCTCCGGCGAACAGCGCTCCAACGTTGGTGTTGATAACTTGTGCCATGATGATTCTCCTTTATTGCTGATTAAGTTAATGACGCCGTTCGTGACATCTACTACAGTTCGCCTTTGATCTTCACTGAACCCTGCAAACCGCAGTTGTAAGCTTTATCGGTCGATCGGCTGAAAACTTTAGGGTGAAAATCCAGCACTCAAAAAACTTTCATTCGCCCTACAAATCCTTTAACGGTAGCCAGCGGCAAAGCTTTAGCCGATATTTGGCTTTTAATGGCGACACCATACGAATCAAGCGCTTGAACGACACCCGGAACAGCGAAAACCCGGACCGTCCGCTCGATGCCTTAACGCGCAAATTGGCGCCTGAACCTGCTACATTCGAATCTCCTATCCTGTCGCCAACCCGAGCACCCAAATGAACCAACAGCGGCTATCCGAAGTCGATGACTGGCTGGTATTTTTCGCCCGGGCGGAACTGCCGGTATTAAGGCATTCGGTGAACGAAATCGAGCGCTTGCGCGAGCACGAGGACGACACCAACGGACGCGCGCTGGCGCACGTGATCCTCCTCGATCCGCTGCTGACCTTGCGCGTGCTCGAATACATAGAGGCGCATCGCCGGGAAAGGCAGACGACCGACATCACTACGATAGAGCGCGCGATCATGATGATCGGCATCACCCCGTTCTTTCGCCACTTCCAGAATCTGCCCATCGCGGAGGATCGCCTGAAAGACTACCCGCAGGCCTTGCTCGGCTTGCTCCACACCATCCGCCGCGCACGGCGGGCCGCCCATTGGGCGCATGAGTGGGCACTCCTGCGTCGCGACATGGACGTCGACGAAATCACGCTCGCCACCTTGCTGCATGACGTCGCCGAACTGATGATGTGGCTCTTCGCGCCGAAGATGGCATTGGAAGTCCGCGCGGCGCAGCGCGCGAACCCCGGCAAGCGCTCGGCGGCGATCCAGGAAGAAATCTACGGTGTGCCGCTCTATCGCATCAAGCTGGCGCTGACCGAGTCCTGGCGCCTGCCCGCCCTGCTGGCACAGTTGCTCGACGATCGGCAGGCGGAACATCCACGCGTGCGCAACGTCAAACTGGCGGTTGATCTTGCCCGTCATTCAGACTACGGCTGGACCGACGCGGCGCTGCCCGATGACTTCAAGGCCATCCGCGAACTGCTGCACATCAACCAGGAAACCCTGGTGCGTCGGCTCGACGTTGATGAATCGACGGCAGAAGCATTGATCAGGCTGGCGACACGGCCCGCGGATTCCCAACCGGCGAAACCGGTCTGAGCGCATTGACTCCTGGCAATGGCTGCGGCCGATGCGCAACGGGCACCGCGCAGGAAACGCTGATGCTCTCCGCGTGCGGAGGGGCGTTGCTCAAGGCGCCTCTTGATTAGCCATAATGTTCAGCCGACACTGATTTGCATGCATGGCGCCTACTTTCCCTCGTCACACCGGCGCAAGCCGGTGTCCAGTGCAGCGCTCCACTGGATTCCGGCGTTCGCCGGAATGACGAGCTGAACTTGGTGGCTAATCATGAGGCGCCTTGCGCTCCTTCACGGCAATTAGCAGACTGTCCTTGATTCCGAGTTCCTGCAGCTTGGCGCGGGCGGCGTTGGCCTCGGCCCGCGTGGCGAACGGGCCGACGCGCACCCGCGCCTCGATGGTCGCGGGAATGCCATGTTTTTCGAGTCTGGCACGCAATTCCTCGGCATTGTCGAGATTGCTGAATACGCCGAGCTGCAAGCCGAAAGGGCGTGTGCTTGACGTGGGGTTCCGCGATGTGGCGGCCTGCGGCCCGCGTGCCACCACAGCCGCCGGCGATGACGACGGGGAACGCGCCGGTTCGACCGCCGCCAGCGGGCGATAGGACGGAAGTGCGTCCGGCTCGGACGCACGCAGCGTCGCCAGTTGCCCTGTCGCCGGTTTGGTCAGGGGCTTTTCATTCGGCAAGGGCTCCAGCGGCAGCGAAGCCGCCGCGGAGCTGCGTTCCGGCACCGTATCTTCCAGCTTTACCAGCGGTGGCACCTCGCCGGGCGCAGGCGTGGCCGCCACAGTCGGTGCCGATGATGGCAGTTGCTCCGGCGGCGGCGGCACATTGATGCTGTCGAATACCACGAGCGTCGCCGTCAGGCAGGCCAGGATGAAGGCCGCCAGGGCGATCCGCTTGAGCAGGCGTTTCTTCAGCGCCTGATCGTCTGTCGTTGCGTCTTCCATGGTGTCCTTTTCCAATTCAATGCCCGGACTCTTTGCCGCGGTCGTCATCCCTGTCGTCAAACCCGCCTTCGCGCTTGCTGCGTGCCAGGGCCGCCACCAGCTCCGCCTCACCGATCGAAATTCCGCATTGTGCGGCGATGCCCTCTGCCGCCTCGCCGTGCTGCGCCAGCGTCATAGCTTCGTGATAGAGCGGCGAAATATTTCGCGTGGATTTCAATTGCCTCAATTCCTCGGCCATTTCGTTCATCTCGGCGCGCAACTGCTCGACCTCGCGCCGCAGGCGCTTGAGTTCGAGTTCGACGTTCGACTGGGCGAGTTCCTGAGCAAACATTGTCGGCGCGGCTCCGGGCAATCCCTCGCCAAAGACTTGGGCATGAGCTGCCGCTGGCCCGAGGGCCGGTTCCAGCCGCGTCGCCAGCGGATCCGCGGACTTTACGGTTTCGTCCGCGAGACCGAAGTAAGCGGTATCGGCCCGTGCTTCGGTAGACCTGCGCTGCCTTCTGCCCAGGCGCATCAGTGGCAGCATGGAATACGCCAGATAGACCGCGACCAGAATGAGCGCCGCAAGCAGATAGGACCGCAAGTCCAGGGCAGCAAGATCAATCATGGCCGAACACCCCCGGGCGCGTCCAAACGCCCCGCTGCAGCCAGGATCCGGTCGCAAAGGGCGGACTTGCGCCTGCAGGGCCCTGCCGCTCCGACCCCTGTCCGGCATACACCCTGCGGATCACCAGGCGACGCTGCGATCGGGAACCGATTCCGGTACGGAGTGATAAGCGATAGGCCGACATGGCGCAATACTAACAAAAGGCTCTCGCCGGAATTCTGAATTGCGCGAATGGGACTCGGCCGATGCGCCTGCGTGTGCCGCACGACGCCAATCAACGCGCCACCGGGGCCGCCGGCGGGGAACCGAGCACACCGCCGTCGAGCCCCTCTGCGTTCTCGACCTCGACCACCTTGCCGTCGGCCAGAATCGCATCCTCGGTACGTTTGTTCATGATCACGATGCTGATGCGGCGGTTGACCGGATTGTAGGGATCCTGCTTGTCGAACAGCACCGTCGATGCCAGGCCGACGACACGCATGACCTTGGTATCGAGCATCCCTCCGGCGATCAGCTCGCGGCGCGACGCGTTGGCACGATTGGTCGACAGCTCCCAGTTGCTGAAATCGCGCGCACCGCCGGCAAAAGGTGTGGCGTCGGTGTGACCGGAAAGGCTGATGTGGTTCTCGACCTTGTTCAGGGTTTTGCCGATTTCGCGCAGGATCACCTGGGTATAGGGTTTCACTTCCGAACTGGCCAGGTCGAACATCGGCCGGTTCTTCTCATCGACGATCTGGATACGCAATCCCTCGCTGGTCAAGTCCAGCAGCAACTGGTTCTTGAACTGCCTGAGGGTCGGATTGGCATCGATCAGGGTTTCCAGGTCGCCCTTGAGCCCGGCAAGTCTGGCCTGCTCGGCCTTCTCGAACTCGGCCTTCAGTTTCTGCAGATTGATGATCTTCCGCGGCGCCTCGATATCCCCCGCCTTGACCTGACCGTGCGATGCCGTCAGGTCCTTGCCGCCGCCCTTGATAACCGACGATGAATCGCCCGAGCCCGATCCGCCGGCCATGGAGACCTTGAGCGGATTCTGGAAAAAATTGGCTATCCCCAGTAGGTCGCCCTGGGTGGTCGAACCCAGGAGCCACATGAGCATGAAGAAGGCCATCATCGCAGTGACGAAATCGGCATAGGCGATCTTCCAGGCGCCGCCATGGCCCTCGGCGCCGCCTTTCTTGATCCTCTTGACGACTATCGGTTGCTGGGTATCGTCGCTCACGGAACTACCTGGACGGGGTGGGACGCATTCTTCACCTTCCCTTGCGCGCTTTCAGGTCTTCCTCCAGCTCGATGAACCGCGGGCGGTCGCCCGAATACAGCACCTTGCGGCCGAATTCGACGGCTACCTGCGGCGCATAACCATTCATGCTGGCCAGCAGCACGGTCTTGATGACTTGAAAGATCTTGCCTTCTTCTTCCACCTTCTGTCCCAGTTGTCCGGCGATCGGCGCCACGAAGCCGTAGGCCAGCAAAATTCCGAGGAAGGTGCCGACCAGCGCCCCGCCGATCATCTTGCCGAGCACGGCAGGCGGCGCGCCGACCGAACCCATCACATTGACGACGCCCATCACCGCGACGATGATGCCGAATGCCGGCGTCGCGTCGGCCAGCTTCGACATCGCATGCACCGGCACGTGAGCCTCCTGGTGATGGGTCTCGATTTCGATATCCATCAGGTTTTCGATCTCGAAGGCGTTCAGATTGCCGCCCACCATCATGCGCAGGTAATCGCAGACGAATTCGACGACATGATGGTCGTGCATGATGGTCGGGTATTTCGCAAAAATGGCGCTGTTTTCCGGGTACTCGATATCGTTTTCGATCGACATCAGGCCTTCCTTGCGCACCTTGGACAGGATCTCGAACAGCATCGCCAGCAGATCCATGTACAGCGCCTTGTTGAGGCGCGAACCGGTGAACAGCTTGGGCAAGGCCGCGACGGTTGCCTTGATGGCCTTGATGCCGTTGCCGGCAATGAAACCGCCCATGGCCAAGCCGAAAATCGCCAAATACTCCATCGGCATCCAGAGCGCCGCCAAACTGCCATGCACGGCATAGGTGCCGACCGAAGCCGCCAGGATGATGACGTAGCCGATTATCAGTAACATATTGGTTGATCCGGAATTGGCCGGGCGAACATCGGTTGGTCCGGCCGCAGCGTTGGTGCGCAATCATAACGGCAAACCGCCGCCCGGCGTTAGGCGAGCATCCTAAACAGGCTCAGCGCGGCGCGGCAGGCACCAGCCCCGAAACCAGGCCGACCATGCCCTCCCGCGCGCCGCTACGTAGATACCGCAGTTTGCCGCGTAATTCACGGATAAACAAAACACGGGTCGTTTGAGATTATCCCCATCCGCCAGTGCGCGAAGCTCCGGCTGCCTTTCCCGGCGGCATGCTGGCGTTTGCGGGCTTAATACGGGGACAGGCACTATGAGCACAATCATGCTGGTGGACGATTCGGCGACGATCCTGCTGTCGATCTCGAACATCCTCACCAAAGCCGGCTATGCCGTGGAGAAGGCCAGCAACGCGGCCGAAGGGCTGGGCAAGTTCCAAAGCGGGCTGAAGATCGACCTGCTGATCACCGACCTCAACATGCCGGGTATGAACGGCATCGAGTTCATCAAGCAGGTGCGCACCCTGCCGCGCTACAAGTTCATGCCGATCCTGTTCCTCACCACCGAATCGCAGCAGTCGAAGCGGCTGGAGGCGAAGGCCGCCGGCGCCTCGGGCTGGCTGGTCAAGCCGGCCACCGCCGACGAACTGCTCGGCACCATCAAACTGGTGATCCGCTGATGGACTTCGAATTTTTATTGCGCCGGGTCCTGTACACCGCCATTGCGGTCGGGCTGGCCTCGATGGCGACCGTCTATTATTTCAATGAAATTTTTCACGACCAGCTCCTGCCCGCGCTGGGCCTGTCGCGTCCCCTCGGCGATGCAATCGGCACGCTGGTCGCGGTCATGCTCGCCTTTGCCTGCCAGCGCATGGTCGCGCTCGCCGTCTACCGCGACTGGCGCTTCGGCATGGGCAAGGTGCTTGAGAC
>JAXMJU010000284.1:0-6640 GCA_034376265.1 Sulfuritalea sp. | reverse complement strand
TCGAATTCCTTCCACGTCGTAGCCTGCAAGCCCACGCTGAGGGCGCGCACCATCGAGGTCATCAGGCAGGCGACCGCATGCAGTTGGCCGCTGGTGTCGTGGTCCATCAGTTGATCGTCCGCGTGTCGGGCGCCGGCGGCTGCTGCTCGGGCTGCGGGAAGGAAAAGAACTTGTGGAACGTGCTGCCCTCGACGTAGCCGAGCTCGACCTTCGGGCCGTCGAGCGACATCTCCAGGCGCACGCCCGGCGCCGCGCGCCCGGAAGCGAGCAGCACGGCGAACGCCGCGGCATCGCGCGGCAGCTCCGCGGCGTATGCCTTCGTCGCCTCAGTGAAGAACGCGGAAGCCGCAAGCATGAGGTTCTGCATCGTGGCGTTCAAGGGGTCCGGTTTCTGGTCCATCGTTTATCTCCTTTTCGGTTTACGTCGCACTGCGCCGAGGATGCTCGCCGTCTCGCGCACCTCGTCGCTGATCAAGTCAATCTTCGACAGCTCCTCGCGCACGGCGCGCAGCCGTGCGAGTAACGCGCGAGTCCGCCCCGGCGCTTCCGGTGCCAGGCGCCTGTGCAGCAGACAGAGGCGCGGCAAGTCCTCGACGATGCCGGCGAGCATCGCGCCCGCGACTGCGAGCGGGCCTTCGATCGGGTGGCCGCGTTTGCGCTGCCAGGCTTGCGCCGTCATGGGTCAGTGCGGCTGCCCGGGCCCGCCCTTGAGCACCTGGTCGGCGGTCATCCGCAGCCACGTTGCGATGTCGCCACTGGTCGCACCCTGAAGGCCGATGATGGTCGCCGCGGCCAGCAAGGCCTTCGCCGCCGTCGCCGCCGTGATCTCGTTCGCGGCGACGCGCCGCGTGTACTCGGTGATCAGCTTCAGCGTCTCCTGCTCGCCGATGTCTCCGTCGTTCGGCTTTTCCATGTCAGTCCTCCTGTCGTTGCGCCGCTTGCGCGGGATGCGCCGCTCGGCGTTCCAACCTCGCCGCCAACAATCTGCGGCACCACTCCGTCACCAAGGCCTCGGCGTCCAAGTCGTGCGTCGCCGCCGCCACGCGGCAGGCCTTCATCGCCGGCATGTCCTGCAGGTCGACGAGGCGCTCGGCGAACATGATGGCGAGGTCGAGGCGGTGGTCGGTCATGTGCGGCGCCTCTCGATCTCAGCGCGCACCGCGTCGAGCTTGTCGACGTAGCCCTGCAGCACCAGCGCCGCCGAGCGCGTCTGCGGCACGCCCATCGCCGCGATCTTCTGGACGAGGCGCTTCTCGGTGAAGGCCAACTGCCAATCCGACAGGCAGCGCAGCTCGGCGATCGGCGCGGTGGTCGTCGCGGTCATGGTCGGTCGCCGTACTCGTGGACTACCTTGCCGCTGCGGCACTCGACCCAGCTGGCCCCGATCGCCGCCGGCGCCACCCAGGTCTGCTTGTCCGCGTAGTCGACGCGCACGCGGCCGCCCATCCTGATCTCGCCGACGATGCACCAGACCCTGCGCACCTTCACCTGGTCGCCGACCAACACCTGCTTGTCGGTGCCGGCGTAGCGCAGCCACCACTGCCAGCGCACCCGGAAGATGGCGACTGGGAAAAAGACAGCGCCGTCCGCCCGCACCTTCGCGGTCTGCGGCCAGGGCCCACCGAAAACCCTTCGGGAATAGTCGAGCCCACCCGGGATTGGCCCTAGGCTGTGGGCAATGCGCTCCTGCATGCCAGCACCTCTCTCGCTTATCAGGGCGGGTACTTCTACGTCCCGGCTACGTTCCATCCCGTACGGCTGACCCTGTTTCCATGTCGGCGCTGTGCCAAGCTACCGACGATCCCCCGGCTCGAACTGAGGGGCGGCCGCTTGTCGAAAAACCAGCGGCAACGGTGTTCCTGCCCAACGACCCATGCAGGTCATTCACCTGACGCGGGGCAGACGGGGAGAGGCCTTGCAACGGCGATTGAGCGAGCCTATGATGGGGACCGTAGTACATAGCGATTCCCGTCGCTCGCAACGCCCGCCCCGCGCACCTCTCCCGGCCGCGGGGCGTTTCTTTTCTGGGGTATGTCCTGCTCACGGCTTGATCGGCGCGGTGATGACCACGATCCACTCGATCATCCGCAGCACCATGTTGATGACGTCGCTCACGCCGCCTGCCGCTCGGCCATCTGGTCGAGCCATGCCCGCATGTCGGACTGCCTGACGTACAGCCGGCGGCCGAGGGTGAAGGTTCTCGGGCCGAGGCCCTGCGCGCGCAGCTTGTCGACCGTCGACAGCGGCAAGTCGAGGAACAGCGCCACGTCGGCGAGCGGCAGCGCCGGTGCGGCGATCAGGTCACCGAGGCGCCGCGAGCGCTCGGCGTAGTCGGGGATCTCGTCTCTGCTGGCCATGGGTCACTCCGTAATCGGCCCGGATCAGTCCGGGCGCAGGAGTTGACTATCCGCAGCGAGCCGGAGGGACGCTAGCTATCCCTCCCGACTTTTTACAGCAGCTTCTTGATCGCCTCGGCGCCGCCGTGCCCTCGCTCGGCGAGGATCTCTGCGATGCGCGCTTTGGACAGGTGCGGGTTGCCCTTGAGGAGTTGTTTCGCCGCCGCCCTGAGGGAGCGTTGCCGCTGCTGCGCGTTGCGCTGGCGCATACGTGCGGTTTCGGCGCCGCCCTTTGCCCGCCCGGCGCGAACGGCGCCGACCTTTTGCGCCAGCTCGAAGGCCTGCCCGCGCACCAGCCATGTCTCGAGTTGCGCAAGACTCGTTTCGAGCCGGCCCTGGTGTTGCATGAGAGAAACTTCGCCGCCGTGCGGAGTGCTTCGCATCCAGTCACCAAGCTCCTCGACCGTCGCGGCGGAGCCCTCGGGCGCAAGGCCAGGGAACCGGAGGAAGAACTTCATCATCTTCGTGATGAGCGAGCACTGTTCCATGATCGGCGGCACAACCACTTGCCGGCGCACGTCGCCCTCGGGGATCGCCTCGCAATACTCGACCGCCTTCAGGACCAGCGCCGGGATTTCTTTGAAGCGCTTCAGCTTCATTTCACTCTCCGCAGCCGTGGCGAGGTCTGCTCGACGAATTGCTGCCTGCTGCTCGCCAGCACCTTCGCGTAGTTGCGCTGGATCATCGAAAGCGACGTGCCGCAGTTTTCCGCGAGCAGGTTCAGCGGCATACCGGCCTCGATCGCGCGGCTGATATGCGAATGGCGCAGCGAGTAGAACGAAGCCGACGCTGGAAGCTCAGCCGCAGCGGCGGCCTGCTTGAATCGGCGATGCTGTTCGCTCTTGCCCCATCGGTCGCCATCGTCGCGCATCAGCAGAACGGCGCGCGGCGGGCGATCCTTGGAGAGGCGCTTGAAGAATTGCACCGCCTCGGACGTCAGGCTTACCGGCCGGGCGCCGGTCTTACCCTTGCGAATGACGAGCAGCGAGCGCTGCGCATCGAAGTCGCCCACGTCCATCAGGGCGAGCTCCCCATAGCGCGCCCCGGTGAGATAGCCGGCTTCCAGCAATTCGGCGAATCGCCGGTCCTCAGCAGCCGCCTTCGCGATGAGCAGGCGAATCTGCTTCGCGTCGAAGTGATCGACGCGCGAGCCCCCTACGTCTTTGTACGGTTTCACGCGCCGCCATGCCGCATCGCTCGGAATGCTGTTCGCGTCGTCGGCCCACGCATCATTCAGCGCTGCTTTCAGGATCGTGAGCACGCGGTTCGCGGTGTCCTGCGATCGGCGCCGCGCATCGGGGTCGTCTTTGTCGGCGGCCTTCACCATGCCGGCGAGCCAGTCCTCGATCTGGCGCTTGGTGAGGCGGTCGACCCGGTAGCGGCCGAGCGTCGGCAGGATGTGCTTGTCGGCGCGCTGCCGCGCCTCGCGCGCGTGATTGCTGCGGCCTTCCAGCGCGGTGAGGTAGTTCTCGACCGCCCGGCGAACGGTGATCGGCCCGCCCGCCAATGGGGCCGCAGGGGCGCCTGCGAGGCGCACGGCTTGGGCATGGGTGAGCACGTCGCGGCCGTCCGCCGTGCCCACGTCGTCGGCCGTGCCCAAGGTGCGGTAGTGGTAGCTGCCGTCCATCAACTCGCGCATCTGCCACGCGCCCGGCGGCGGATCGCGCCGGATGTAGCCCAGGGTCACGCCCGGGGCGATCTGCTGGTAGTACGGCTTGGGCCGGGCCTCGAGCTTCAGCCGCGCCGTCTTGGACCCGAGTTCGTAGTTCTTCGCTCGCCGTGCCATGGGTTACCGCCTTTCCCGTTTGATCCCACAATGACCCCACAATCAACGGCGAACAGTCTAACCCTATTTTGGGGTCAACGGCGGATGTCCTCTATGGAATGGCGGCGGTAACGGGGCGCTTGCCTCTGCCTGATTGCCCTTTCACGGCGGTAACCGGGGTTCGAATCCCCGTGGGGACGCCAGTAAATCAGGGGTACCTGACCCCACAATCGACCCCACTATCGGGAAGGGCCGTCAGGCTCACCAGAACCGCGCAGGACGCGCGCTGCCGCGGGGTGGTCCGGGAGCCAGTCCCGGCGGTGTTGCGTGCAGCAGCGGCTGCGGGGCGCGTAGCATTGGGTGCTCCAACAACGTGAGAGGGAGGAGCGCCACCATGACCCCACACAACGCATCGACAGCGGCCCGCGAGCTGGTAAGGAGCTACATCGAAAATCAGGCGGGCATTCATGTTGCCGGGATGACCACAAAGGAGACAGGCGAGCTAATGGCGGACATGCTCATCGCGATGCACAAGAAGCTCGCCGACTATTTCGAGAAACGCGAGTAGGCGCGGCCCCTCCGTAGGTCGTGGATGATGCATCTGCATCGCCGTCCTCTTCGCCGCGCCCCGCAACCCCCTCGCCCGGATCAGGCCGCCGCCGCCGCCCCGCGCGGATTCCAGCCTTCTTCCTCGCGGATCTCGTCGGCCGTCAGGATGTCGGCCTCGCGGGCGATCTTCCACGCCGCCCAGCGCTGCGCAGGATCTCCGCGCAGCAGGCCCGACAGGTCGAGCTCGAGCTTGTGCGTGCTGCGGCTCGCTGCCGAGAACACGCTGCGCGTGAACTCGCTTTCGAGCTTGCGGACCCAGGGCGTGAGGGTCGCCTGCGCGAACCAGCGCAGCAGCGATTCCACGTTGCTGAAGGTGCCGTGCGTGAGGTCGCCGGCAACGGGCGGGGGCACGCCATACAGGCGGCAAAGCTCCTCCACGGTGAAGCGCCGCGAGGCAAGGAATTCCGCGTCCTCCATCGAAAGGGACATCTTCGACCACTTCGCGCCGCCCTCGAGCAGCAAGGCCTTGGCCGCGTTCGACGGCCCGGCATACATGCTGCGGAAATTCTCCTTGAGCACTTCGCGCTGCTCGGGCTTGAGCTGCTGAGCGATCTCGATGGCGCCCGACGGTGTGATCCCGTTCTTGTACATCGAGTCGGCGAAGGTCTGCATGCTGATCCCGGTCGACACGACCGCGGCCGCGCGCTGCAGGCGCGAGCGGCCGACCAGGCCATCGTCGCTACGGTCGCGGAGGTGGAAGACTTCGCCCTGCAGCAAGCGCCGAGGGCGGCCGGTGCCGCCGGCGATGCTGGTGATCTCGGTCACGTCATACGCCAGCCGGCCGCTCGCCAGGATCTGCACGCTGACGAACTCCCAAGGGATGGGCTTCAGTTCGACCACGGCGCCGCGCGCGTCCGTCACGATCTCGGAAAGGGCGTTGCCGCGCAGGAGGACCGAGGCCATGGTGAACTCGAGCCAGTCGGGCCACGACATGTGCTCGCTCGGACCCTCGGCGATCAGCCGCGCGATCGGATGGCGCTCGTCGATCTCCCGGCCGCGCTCGAGCTTGCGGTACACGTACGCGGGCAGGCTCGCCATCGCCGAGCTGATCGCGCCGATGCAGGCGAGCACCGCGGACAGGTTCTCGGCGAGGCGCGGATTGACGATGCCGGTGGTGCCCAGGTCGATGCCGCCCTTGAGTGCATCCCAGGAGACTTCGCGGGCGCGCTGCTCGGGCTCTAGCCAGTCGGCGATTCTGCGGATGATGCCCATCAGCGCACCGTCTGCAGGTAGAGCTGCGCAAGCCGCAGCCGCGGGGCCCGGGCGCGAGCCTGCACCGTCGTTTCCGGGTAGGCCGGCCACGCGCTCACGACGCTGACTTCATGCAAGTCGATCGCCGTCAGCGTCCTGCGGTTGCCGTCCCAGGCCTCGCCGCCCTTCGGCACCAGGAAGCCGAAGCTCATGCCGCCAAGGTCGCCACGCTCGGCCAGCGCGAGCGCATCGCGGCCCGCCTGCGTGTCGGGGACCGATAGTTCGAACGCAAGGCCTGCTGAATCTTCCGAGACCTTGAGCGTGCCGCTGCGCGTGCGCGCGAGAACTTTCGAGGGGTCATGATCCACCAGGCCGAGCACGTCACGCCCGGAAGTGAGAGAGGCGCGGAAGGCGCCCGGCGCGATCAGCTCGATGAAGTCGCCGATGCGCGCCTCGCTGTTGAACTTCGCCGCGTAGCCCTCGAGCCGGCGATCTTTCGCCCGCAGCTCGAGGACCGCGCGTTGTTCAAGCTTCACCGGATTAACCCGGCTGCACGTCGTCGCTGCAGGCGAAGCTCTCGGAATGCCGCACCGCCACGTCCGCGGTCATCATCGCCCTGATCTGCACGTTGCCTTTCAGGTAGGCCGTCGACTCGTACGGGTTGACCAAAATGTCCAAC
>JAXMJU010000283.1:0-8703 GCA_034376265.1 Sulfuritalea sp. | reverse complement strand
GAGTCCTTCGGCAACTATTGTCGCAAATACCGTACCGATCCCGACAACGGCATGGCCCGTTACGCGATCGTCCAGGCCGAAGATGAATTGGCCTCGATCGGCATGGTGATCGGCGCGGCCTGGAACGGTTCGCGCGCATTTACGGCGACCTCGGGCCCCGGCATCTCCCTGATGCAGGAGTTCTTCGGGCTGGCCTATTTCGCCGAGGTTCCGGTGGTGGTATTCGACGTCCAGCGCGGCGGGCCTTCCACCGGGATGCCGACCCGCACCCAGCAATCCGACCTGATTTCCTGCGCCTACGCATCCCACGGCGACACCAAGCATGTGCTGCTGTTCCCCGAGGACCCCTACGAGTGCTTCACGCTCGGCGCCCAGGCCTTCGACCTCGCGGAACGTTTGCAGACCCCGGTGTTCGTCATGCTCGACCTCGACATCGGCATGAACGATCGCCTGTCGCGGCCGTTCGAGTGGGACGACCAGCGCCGCTACGATCGCGGCAAGGTGATGAGCGCCGAGCAGCTGGATGCCGGCAAGACCTTCGGCCGCTATCTCGATGTCGATGGCGACGGCATTCCCTGGCGCACGATTCCCGGTACGCACCCGACCAAGGGCGCCTTCTTCAGCCGCGGCACCACGCGCAATGCCTACGCCAAGTACAGCGAGGCGGGGACCGACTACGTCTATAACATGGAGCGCTTGCGGCACAAGTTCGAGACGGCCAAGAAACTGGTGCCGGCGCCGGTGGTGCAGCGCGCCTCGCAGCCCAGCCGCTTCGGCGCGATCTACTACGGTTCGACCAGTCCGGCCATGGCGGAAGCCTTCACCTTGCTCGAAGCGCAGGGCGTTCATGTCGATATCATGCGGGTGCGCGGTTTCCCGTTTGCCGACGAGGTGATCGAGTTCATCGATGAGCATGACCACGTCTTCGTCGTCGAGCAAAACGAGAGCGGGCAGCTGCGCATGCTGCTGATCAATGAAGGCGAGGTCGATCCGAAACGCCTGATCCGCGTGCTGCACTACGACGGCACGCCGATCACCGCCCGCTTCATTTCCGGCAGAATCGCCGACGCGCTGTCCGCACACAAGGTGACCCCCATACGCAAACAGGTGGCCTCATGACCTATCTCGCCAAACCCAAACTGTTGCGCGCCGATGCGCCGCGCAACACGCTCGGCTACACCCGCCGCGACTACGAAGGCGCTATCTCGACGCTGTGCGCCGGTTGCGGCCACGATTCGATCAGCGCCGCCGTGGTGCAGGCCTGCTTCGATCTCGACATCGAACCGCACAAGGTGGCCAAACTGTCCGGCATCGGCTGCTCGTCGAAGACGCCGGATTATTTTCTCGGCGCCTCGCACGGTTTCAACACCACCCACGGCCGCATGCCATCGGTGTTGACCGGTGCCGCGCTGGCCAACCGCGACCTGATCTACATGGGCGTTTCCGGCGACGGCGATTCGGCCTCGATCGGCATCGGCCAGTTCGCCCACGCCATGCGCCGCGGCGTGAACATGACCTACATCGTCGAGAACAACGGCGTCTACGGCCTGACCAAGGGGCAGTTCTCGGCCACCGCCGACAAGGGCTCGAAGAGCAAGCGCGGCGTGGTCAATAACGATACGCCGATCGACCTCGTCGCGCTCGCGCTGCAACTCGGCGCCAGCTATGTCGCGCGCAGTTTCTCGGGCGACAAGGAACAGCTGATTCCGCTGATCAAGGGTGCGCTGCGCCATCGCGGCCCGGCCTTCATCGATGTCGTCAGCCCCTGCGTGACGTTCAACAACCATGCCGGCTCGACCAAGAGCTACGACTACGTGCGCGAGCACAACGACGCCGTGAATCGCCTCGACGTGATCCTGCCGCGCGACCAGATCAATACCTCCTACGCTCCCGGCGAATTGCGCCGGATCGTGCAGCATGACGGCTCGATCCTGCACCTGCGCAAGCTGGACACGGATTACGACCCCTCGGATCGCGTCGGCGCGATGAACCATCTGCAGGAACGCCACGCCCTGGGCGAGATCGTCACCGGATTGCTCTACGTCGATAGCAGCGCCGAGGAACTGCATCGCCACCTGAACACGGTGGAGAAGCCGCTCAACCAGCTCGGCGACGCCTATCTTTGTCCTGGCAGCAAGGCCCTGGAGGCCCTCAACGCCGCGCTCAGGTAGCCGCTTTTTAAACCGCGGGCGCCGCGAACGGCTTGCGGCTATTCTTCTTTCGGCGGCTTCGGCCGCTTGCCGATGGTGACGTCGACCTTGACGTCGCGGCCGTCGCGCTTCAGGTCGAAGCGTGCGCTGCTGCCCGGCACCAGCGCGGCAATCAGCTCCAGCATCACCTGGGCGTCTTTCACCAGCTTGCCATTGACCTGCGTCAGCACGTCGCCGGGCTTGATGCCGGCCTTGTCCGCCGGGCTGCCGCGCATGACGCCGGCGATCAGCGTGCCGTCGGTGCCCGCCAGCTTGAAGGATTCGGCGAGTTCCGGCGTCAGCTCCTGCACTTCGATGCCGACCCAGCCGCGCGTCACGCCGCCGGTCTTGATGATCTGTTCCATCACGCTTCTTGCCAGCGAGACCGGAATGGCGAAGCCGATGCCCATCGAGCCGCCGCTTTGCGAATAGATCGCCGTGTTGATGCCGATCAGGTGGCCGTTGGAATCGACCAGTGCGCCGCCTGAATTGCCGGGATTGATCGCGGCGTCGGTCTGGATGAAGTTCTCGAAGGTGTTGATGCCCAGGTGCGAGCGGCCGAGTGCGGAGACTATGCCGGAGGTGACGGTCTGCCCGACCCCGAAGGGATTGCCGATGGCCAGCACCACATCGCCGACGCGCAGCGTGTCGCTGCTGCCGAAGGCGATCACCGGCAACTGGTGATCGGCGGGAATGCGCAGCACCGCCAGATCGGATTCGGGGTCGGAGCCGACCACGCGTGCCTTGTACTTGCGCCCGTCGTTGTGCGCGACCTCGATTTCATCGGCACCGTCGACCACGTGGAAGTTGGTCAGGATGTAGCCTTCGGGCGAGACCACCACGCCGCTGCCCAGCCCGGAACGGCGCTGCGATTCTTCGCCGAAGCGGTCGCCGAAAAAATGCCGGAAAATCGGATCGTTGATGAAGGGATGACGCGCGCCCTTGACTTCCTGGCTGGTGAAAATATGCACCACCGCCGGAATCGCCTTCTTCGCCGCATCGGCATAGGAGCCCTGGCGCAGCGCCGCACTGCCGGCAGGCGCTTCGAGCACCGTCGCCACCGAGGCGACGCGCGTGCCCTCGCCGGGCCACTGGGCGAGCCACTCCGGCTTGAGCGTCTTCACGACAAACAGGATAGCTACGCAAACTGTGATGGTTTGGGCAAAAATCAGCCAGAGGCGGCGCATAATTTAATTTTGTGGGGGTAAAAGATGCCGGGTGATGCGATGTTGCGTGAGGATCTTCGCGCCTATCTGGATGATCTGCTGGATGCCGCGAGTTTTCGCGATTATTGCCCAAATGGCCTGCAAGTGGAAGGCTGCGAGCGCGTGCAGCGCATCGTCTGCGGCGTTACTGCCAGCCAGGCGCTGATCGAGGCGGCGATCGAACGCGGTGCCGATACGCTGCTGGTGCATCACGGCTGGTTCTGGAAAGCCGAGGATGGCCGCGTCACCGGCTTCCGCCGGCAGCGCATGGCGCGGCTGCTGGCGCATGACATCAACCTGTTCGCCTACCATTTGCCGCTCGATGCCCACGCCACGTTGGGCAACAACGCGCAACTGGCGGCGCGCCTGGGCTGGACCGTCGGCGGCCGTTTCGGCGAGCAGGACATCGGCTTCATCGGCGTGCCGCCAGCGCCAACTCTTGCCGCCGAGCTGGCGCGGCAGATCGAGCGGGCGCTGGGTCGCGCACCGCTGCTGATCGGCGATCCGGGACGCAAGCTGGCGCGCATTGGCTGGTGCAGCGGCGGCGCCCAGGGCTACTTCGAGGCCGCCTTGGCCGCTGGCGCCGACGTCTTCATCTCGGGCGAGATCTCCGAGCAGACCGTCCACCTGGCGCGTGAAACCGGCATGGCCTATATCGCCGCCGGCCACCATGCGACAGAGCGCTACGGCGTGATGGCGCTGGGTGCGCATCTGGCGGAAAAGTTCGGCATCGATTGCGAGTTTGTCGATATCGACAACCCGGTCTGATGAAGCCCCTGCGTAGCAGGCGGGCCGGCAAAAGACGCCGACGTCGCCGCTACGGATGATGAAGCCTAAAAACCTCAGTTCAGTCTGCAGATGACGCAGATTACGCAGATAAAGCAACGAAGTGGCCGGTGCCCACGACGCACTCGGCAGGTGCTACGATCCGATCGAGCAACGCCCTGATCCATCTGCGTTAATCTGCGAAATCTGCGGATCAAATGCTTTTTGCAGGATGATCACTGCAAGCGGAATTTCACCGGAAACAGGGTTTGCCGCGGGTTGCCCGGCAGGGCGCCGATGCGGCGTGCGGCATCAAGGGCCGCCTGATCGAGCAGGGCGTAGCCGGAACTGCGCGCCACCGTCGCCGAGATCAACTTGCCGCCGTCGGCGAGGACCAGCAGCAGGATGACGTCGCCTTCGAGGCCTTGCGCGATGGCTTCGGGCGGATAGAACAGATGCTCGGACAGCGCCGCTTGCGCACGGCGCAATGAACTACCCTGCAAGCTGCGCGGCGCCAGCACCGGCTGCGGATTGGCGGCGCTGTCGCCGGCTTCGGTACTGACTGCTTCCGCCGCGGCCGCGGGCGGCTGCGCAGGGATCAGGCGCGCTTCGATGCTGACGTTCGGCGCGGCTGGCCTGGCCATCAGCCAGATCGGCGCGACGATCACTGCGGCATGCAGCGAGAGACTCAGCAGCAGGGCGACATTGAGCGGCATCGGAACGATTCTAGGGGTTTGCCGGTCATTCCCATTCTCTATACTGCTTGCCATGAAAATTCTTTCCTTCCTGCTGATCCTGCTGATCACCATCGCGCCCCTGCATGCCGCGACCCTGCCCGACGCGGCGCGATTCTCCATTGCCCTCGAAAGCGGCGACCTGTCCGCTGCGCGCGAATGGCTGGATGCCGGCCTGGCGCCGGATTTCGAGGGCCGGGCGATCGGCAGCGGACTAATGATCGCAGCCTGGGAAGGCAATATTCCGATGATGGAACTATTCGTCTCGCGCGGCGCCGATATCAACAAGGTCAATGCCATCGGCGAGCAGGCGCTGCAGCATGCCGCCTGGAAAGGGCATCTGCCGGCCGTGCGCTGGCTGGTCGACCGCGGCGCCAGCGTGAATCGCCCGGGCAAGGAGTGGGCGGCCCTGCACTATGCTGTGTTCGCCGGCCACGCGGAGGTGGTGAGCTATCTGCTGGAGCGCGGCGCCGACATCAATGCGCTGTCCACCAACGGCTCGACGCCGCTGATGATGGCGGCGCGTGAAGGGCGCGAGGCGATCGCGAAGAGCTTGCTGGTTGCCGGCGCCCGTCGCGATATCGTCAATGAGTGGGGCGACGACGCGCTGCGCTGGGCGATGCGCCACAACAACCTGACGATAGCCCGCGAAATCGCCGGCGCCGAGGGTTTTCCTGCCATCGCCGCACGACCGACCGCATCCTGGGGGGCTGCAGTGCGTTCGCAGGCCGTGCCGGATCGCGCCGACTCGCTGATGGCGCAGGCCCGCGGCATGGAGGCCGCCGGGCGGCGCGACGAGGCGCTGCGACTCTATCGCGCGGCGCTCGCCGTGATTCGCCAGGCCGATGCGGCAAGAAAAGCCGCTGCCGCGCCAGCCCGCGCCGCGAGCGGGATGGTCATCACCGCGCGCCGCGATAAACCTGGTTCCCAGTCGGCGACGCTGAACTACGCCACGCCGGCCATTGCCGGCGAATCGGCGCCAGCCGTGCGCGGCGCCAGCCCAGGAGTTGGCGCTGGCGACACGGCGCCTGCATCCGGCGCGGGCGCCGACGACTGGTTGCGCCGCGCCCGCGAGCTGGAAAGCGCCGGTCGCCGCAAGGAGGCGCTGCAAGCCTATCGTCAGGCCTCGGCGATCCTGCGCAGCCCAGGTCGCGCACAGTCGGATGTACAGCCGGCCCCCTGAGTTCCGGGCGTGCGGCGGCAGCGAGAAAGCTTGACAGCTAAAGTATTTGAGATTACGATAAGAGGAATTTGATTACGTAATAGTAAATCACCGATCATTGCCAAGGAGCTTCCATGAGTGACAAAAAGTTTGCCTCGCACGCTGACCTCGAACAGAAGAAAGTCAGTTTCGAGAAACTCTCGGACAACGCCTGGGCCTACACCGCCGAAGGTGATCCCAACACCGGCGTGATCATCGGCGACGATGCGGTGATGATCATCGACGCCACGGCAACGCCGGTCATGGCCCAGGACGTGATTCGCCATGTACGCCAGATCACCGACAAGCCGATCAAGTATGTGACGCTGACCCATTACCACGCCGTGCGCGTGCTGGGCGCCGCCGGCTACAAGGCGCACGGCCTGCAGGACATCATCGCCTCGAAGCAGACGCGCGAGCTGATCGTCGAGCGCGGCCAGCAGGACATGGATTCCGAAATCGGGCGCTTTCCGCGCCTGTTCAACGCGGTCGAAAGCGTGCCCGGCCTGACCTGGCCGACCGTGGTGTTCGACCGCGAACTGACCTTGTGGATGGGCGATCTGGAAGTGCAGATTATGCATCCCGGTCGCGGCCACACCAAGGGCGACACGGTGGTCTGGCTGCCGCAGCAGAAGATCCTGTTCTCGGGCGACCTGGTCGAGGCCGATGCGGCCTGCTACACGGGCGACGCCTACCTCGCCGACTGGCCGGCGACGCTGGACGCGCTGGCCGCGTTGCAGCCGGAAAAGATGATTCCCGGGCGCGGCCCGGCCCTGATGAATCCGCAGCGCGTACAGCAAGGCCTGGCCTACACCCGCGACTTCGTGTCCACGCTGTATCGCAGCGCCCGGGAAGCCGTGGCCCAGGGCATGGATCTGGCCGCCTGCATGGCGCACACGCGCAAGAACATGGACCCGAAATTCGCCAGCGTGTTCATCTACGAACATTGCCTGCCCTTTGACGTGACGCGCGCCCACGACGAGGCGTCCGGCATTACGGACCCGCGCATCTGGACCGCCGAGCGCGACCAGGAGATGTGGCATGCGCTGCAGGCGGTATGAGGCCGCCAGGCAGACGGGGATGGTGCCATGCTGAAGACCTACAACTACCCGAAGTTCGAGTACCGCCGGCCGCCTGAAATCGCCAGCGGCAAGACACTGAAAGTGCCGCTGGTGGTGGTCGGCGCCGGTCCGGTCGGCCTGGCAGCGGCACTCGACCTGCAACAGCAAGGCCTGCCGGTATTGCTGCTGGACGAAGACGACACCGTCTCGATCGGTTCGCGCGGCGTCTGCTACGCCAAGCGCGCGCTGGAAATCCTCGATCGTTACGGCGTCGGCGATGCGGTCTGCGCCAAGGGCGTGTCGTGGAATGTCGGGCGCACCTTCTTCCGTGAGGAGGAGGTGTACAACTTCAATCTGGTGCCTGAGCCGGATCACCATCGCCCGGGCATGGTGAACCTGCAACAGTACTACCTCGAAGAGTACCTGGCGGCGAGCGCCGCGGCGCGGCCGGAGATCGAGCTGCGCTGGAAGAACAAGGTGGTCTCGGTGGCGCAGAACGACAAGACCGTTACGCTCAAGGTGGAAACCGAGGACGGCTTCTACACGGTCGAAACCGACTGGCTGATCGCCGCCGACGGTGCGCGCAGCCCGCTACGCCGCATGCTCGGTCTCGAAGTCGAGGGCAAGATCTTCATGGACCGCTTCCTCATCGCCGACGTCGTGATGAAGGCCGAATTCCCCTCCGAACGCTGGTTCTGGTTCGACCCGCCCTTCCATCCGGGGCAGTCGGTGTTGCTGCACCGGCAGACCGACAGCGTCTATCGCATCGACTTCCAGCTGGGCTGGGATGCCGATCCGGAACAGGCGAAGAAGCCGGAGAACGTGCTGCCGCGGATCAAGGCCATGCTCGGCGCACTGGACGGAAAAGAACGGGAGTTCGAGCTGGAATGGGTCAGCGTGTACACCTTCCAGTGCCGCCGCATGGGGCGCTTCAACCACGGCAAGGTGCTCTTCGTCGGCGATGCCGCGCATCAGGTCTCGCCCTTCGGCGCGCGCGGTGCCAACTCGGGTCTGCAGGACGCCGACAATCTGGGCTGGAAGCTGAAACTGGTCATCGACGGCAAAGCGTCGGCGGCACTGCTCGACAGCTATTCCGAGGAACGCATCTACGCCGCCGACGAGAACCTGCTGAACTCGACGCGTTCGACGGATTTCATCACGCCCAAGAGCAAGGTCAGCCGGACGTTTCGCAATGCCGTGCTGGGCCTGGCGAAGGACCACGCCTTCGGCCGCGCCCTGGTCAATTCCGGGCGGCTTTCGGTGCCGGCATTTCTTACCGCATCCAGCCTAAATACGCCGGACTGCGCGGGCGACAGCTTTGCCGGCCGCATGGTGCCCGGAGCGCCGATGGACGATGCGCCGGTGGTGGCAAACGGTGAGGCGGGCTGGCTGCACAACAAGGTCGGCCACCGCTTCGTCGCGCTGTATTTTGCGCAGGATGCTGCCGTGTTGCCAGCGCCAACTCTTGCCGCGCTGTCGAATCTTTCATGGCAAGGGATCGAGGTGCGGCCTCTGGTGATTTCGGCCAGCCCCAGCCTGCTTGCCGGC
>JAXMJU010000282.1:0-12263 GCA_034376265.1 Sulfuritalea sp. | reverse complement strand
CGATCGCCCGACCGGACAATGTGGTCGTCGGGCGTGGATGAATGAGGTCGATGACCTTGATGGCGAGCAGACCGCCGAGCCACACCAGGGCGGCGACCACCAGGGCGAAGGCGGCGCCGCGACGCAGCCGGCGCATGCGGTAGCGGCGGATGTAGGGCGGCGCGGTGCGAGCGCCTATCATCGCAGGTCCGCCCGGTCGCGCCAGCCGCCGGCGAGCTGCCGGTCGGCCTTGGCGCAGATCTCGAACATGGCGAGGAAGGCGCGGTGCAGCACCGGCTCGGCCGCCGGGTCGAATGGGTTGGCGTCGACCGACAGGCCCTCGTCGAAAGCGTTTTGCCCGGCATACATGGCGTAGGTTCCCCTCGTTTTGTCGTCGGCCTCGGCCAGGGCGCGGCGCGCCCACTCGGCGCTACTCAGTCTATCGGACGACCCGCCGGCGGGGCGGATGTCCCGCCGGCTGTCGTCGTCCGTGTCGAAAACACCCGGCGGGCGGTCGGTCTTTGGCGGTCCCAGGGTTGCCATCAGCCAATCTCCTGTGTGGTCGGCGGATCGCGCGGCTCACGCCGCGGCCTTGCTTCTCCCCCGTTGGTTTTCAGCGGTTTTCAGATTCGGCAGGTCGTAGAAGTCGTTCGGCTGCACCCGGCCGCCGGTGACCACGTAGATGCGGCGCATGATCTCCGGCTCGGGGATGTTCTCGTGGCGGCGGTAGCGGTAGACCGTGTTGACGGAGGCGACGCGAATGGCCGCCTTGAACGCCGCCGCCGGGATTTTCTGTTGGGTCAGGTATTGATCGAGCCGCATGATTCGCGTATGTACCTGAACCCGGTACAGGCTGTCAATCAATATGTACACGCAATTGACCCTGCCCCATACTACCCATTGTGGGTATATTCCCGGAATGGGTAACAGGATCAAGGAACTCCGCCGCGCCAAGGGGCTGTCGCAGGAGAAATTGGCGGAGCGTCTGCACTCCGGCCGCTCGACCATCCTCAAGCTCGAGCACGGCAAGATGAAGCTGACCACGCACTGGATGGAGCGGATCGCCGTCGAGCTCGACGTCAGCCCGGCGGACTTGATCAGCGGCGACGGCTTTTCGGTGCCGGTGACCATGATCGTCGGCGCCGCGTTCGGCCGCAACGGCGGCGGCTTCGACCTCGACAAGCCATACCGGCGGGTGCAACTGCCGGGCCTGGCACGGCCGGAACAATGCTTCGCCGCCGCCGTCGAGGACGATTCCGCCGACCGACTATATCCGCAAGGATCGCTGGTGATTTGCCGCCGCACCGAGCACGCGGCGACGGTATTCAAGATCGGCTGCAAGGTGCTGGCGCGCCACTTCGAGGGGAGCCACGCCGGCAGGCTGACGATGGAGATCCTCGCCGGACGGCTCGACCGCACCTACACCGGCGAACTGGTGCTGGTGACCGCCAGCCGCAACGGACAGGTGCCGACTTCGGTCGTCATCCAGCGGCCGCTGCGCGCCGACGCTCAGCTATCGGAGCGCTTCACCGCGCCGGCGCCGGTTACGGATTCGCGCATCGAATACGCGCCGCGCGCCGACGATCAAGCCGAGATCGTCGGCCTGATCGTGATGGCGATCACGCCGGAGTAATCGACGACAACAGCGTTCAATACCGCCGACGGCTGCGGCTGCCGGATGGATCGCTGCTGAGGCCGCGCGGCTCGTAGCGCGGCGCCGGTTGACGGTACCCCGGGCTTACGGTGCCACGTGGCGCCGGATCGCCGAGTTGCTCCCGATAGCCGCCAAGCGGTTCCTGGCGGCCGCGCCGCTCGTATTCCTGCCAGCGTTCGGCGCCGTGACGCTGTCGTGCCTCGTCGGTGGTCTCCAATTGCTCCCTCATGATGGTCGACCAGTCTTGCGCCGCTGCCGGTGTCGCCAGGATGATCAGCAGGCCCGCAATCATCACGTGCTTCATGGCTTAATCCTCCACTGCCGATTTTAGCGCCGCGCGTCGCCAAATGAAAGCGCCTGGATCGGGTACATTTTATTCTTGCCAACTGTACCTGATTAGGGTATATCCTCCGTTTCCTGCCCGTTACCGCCGGAGGATAGCCGCTTGACCCCCGTCACCGTTTCCGTCCACCGCAACCGCAAGGGCGAGCTGACCATCTCGGCGCCCTTGCACCTGTGGCGCGCCGCCGGCGTCGAGCCGGCGCCGCACGCCGTCGTCGCCGAGCGCCTGGCCGCCGGCGCCTCCCTGCACCCGGCCGTCGACAAGCTGCTGGCCGAGCTGGAGAAGACGCCGTGAGCCAGGCGGGGCAACCGTCCCGCGCGCTGTCGTCGCCCGCGACCGAACAGGACGCGCCGCCGAAGTACTCGGTGTTCGGCCTGTGGTACGCCCAGGAAAAGGACGCCGCCAAGCGCCGCGCCGAGGCGTTGCGCCAGTACTGGCGCCGCCAGGGCTTCACCGTCATCACCTGGATCGCCTTCGACGGCTACCTCGAAAAGCGCCCGGTGTTCGGGGTGCGCTCCGACCTGGTGCGCGGCCTGCCGGCGGAACTGCTGAACCGCGCCCGCAAGCGACCCGGCGCGCCGGCAGCCGTCGGTGCGCCTGTCGTCGCTTGCAAAACAACATGACCGCCCGCCTCGCCTACGACCGCGCGCTGATCGGCACCGCCGCCGTCGCCGGCCGCCTCGGCATGACGCCGGAGAACTTCTCGAAGCGCCGCAAGCTGCTGCGCTCGCTCGGCTTCCCCGAGCCGGTGCTGCCGCGCCGCTGGGACCCGTTGGCGATCGAGCGCTGGCTCGACGCCCGCATGCCCGAGGCTCTCCAGCCCGAGCCGCCCGAAACCATCGAGCGCGCCGACGCCGCCGCCGAGCTCGAGCGCCGCGGCGCCCTGATCGCCAGGGGGATTGACCCCGACGCTCTTTCATCTACGGACGACGACAGCCGCGCCGACCAAGCCCGGCGCGGCGGGTCGTCCGTTGTTCGCGACCAGCAAGCCGGCGACCCACTGCCCGGGCACCAAGGGACCGTGGCGTCCGGGCAGTTGTCGTCGCCGGCAACACAAAAGGAGCACCCATGACCGCCAAGGCCACATTGACCTCGAAACAGGTCGCCCAGCTGCGCGCCGCCAAGGCCCGCGACGGCGCCAATTTCAGCCCCAGCCAGTGGGCGAAGAAATTCAAGGTCCACAAGTCCACCGTCAGCCGCGCCGCCCGCGGCAAGGCCTTCGCCGAGGTCGGCGACGGCGCGGAAAGCGCGAACGCCGTTCGCATGATCCCGTGGCGCAAAATCTATCCGCACATCCGAAACCCGCGCCGGATTGCCGATATGCTGACGCTCGGCGAGCTCGCCCAATCGATCGCCGAGCTAGGCGTCGTGGTGCCGCTGCGCGTCGCGACCGCCGATGCCAACGGCAAGCACGCCATCGTCTACGGCGAGCGTCGCTGGCGCGCCGTCGAGCTGCTCGTCAAATCCGGCGCCAAGAATCATGACTTTCCGATGCCGTGCGTCGTCGCCAGCCACTCCGAACGCGAGGCGCTGCTGATCGCCTTGGCCGAGAACCTAGCGCGCGCCGACATGCACCCCTTGGACGAGGCCGCGGCCTACAAGCGGCTGATCGACACCAGGATGATGCGGAGCCCGGCGAAGATCGGCGCGCATATCGGCCGTTCAGCCCGCCATGTGCAGTCCCGCCTGCGGCTGTTGCAAAAACTCACGCCTGGCGCCCAGGCGGCCTTGCGCGACGGGCGTATCACGCTGGCCCAGGCCGAGGCCCTCGCCGACGGCGACCATGAACAGCAGGTTCATGTGCTCGAAAAGCTGGCCGACTTCGCGACCGAGGCCGCCATCCGCGACTACCTGCGCCCCGCTCCGACCGAGCGTGCCGCGCCGGCGGGCGACCCGCCGGGCCGGCAGCCGTCGGCGCGGCTGTCGGCGCCCGCGAACAAGAAGACAATGGCCTCCGCCGACCCCGACGATCCCGGCGTGCCGAAGGCCCTGCAGCGCGGCGTCGACAACGTGCCGAACGGGCTGAAATCATCCGCGCCGGCGCGCGGGCTCAAGCCCGCCGATCCGGAGACCGCCCGCATCCTGGTGCCGTTGAACAGCGACAACCCGGAGATCCTCGAGGTGGTTCGCGACGGCGACGACGCCGACGACGCCCGCCGCCGGGTCAGCGACAAGCCGATCCTGGCGGTCTACGTCCACGACCCGGTCCGCAAGGAGACCTGGTGGTTCAACCGCGGCCACAAGTCGCCGCGCGTTTACGGCGCCGCCGCCGGATCATGACCGAGCGCCGCGCCGTCGCCGCCCTGCTCGGCCTGGCCGCCGTCGGCTTGGCGGTTATGTTGGCGGCGATCCTGGCGGCGCCGCTGCTGCCTTGACCGCGAACGCCGTTCGCGAAAGGATAACCCGATGCAACTCAAGGTCCCCTACCTGATCGAGAAGCGCAACGCCTCCGGCGGTGGCCGCTTCTACTGGCAGCCGTCGAAGGCAATGCGGGCGCTCGGCTTCGCGCCGGTCCGCCTCGGCGCCGCCGAGGCCGACGCCATCGCCGAGGCGCGGCTGTGGAACGAGCGGGTCCACGAGGCGCGTTCGGGCGTGGCGCAAAACGGCCAGGGCGTACCGGGGGGCCCTGGCCGGAAGACGATCAAGGCAGGATCACTCTCCGCCCTCATCCGCGACTACCGGCGCTCGCGCTTCTACCTCGACCTGCGCCCCAAAACCCGCGCCGGCTACGACCACAACATGAAGATCCTCGAGCAATGGGCCGGGCCGACGCCGGTCGCCTGGATCACCCGCAAGCAGGCGGAGGCGTTCTACAACGAGCTGCGCGCCGCGACGCCGTCGAAGGCCGTCGCCGTGATGACCATGCTCTACATCCTGTTCCTGCGCGCCTCGACCATCTACGACCCCGGCCAGCCCGGCCACATGCCGGCCGCCGCCAACCCGGCGGCCAGGATGGAGCTGAAGCGCCCGGTCGCCCGCAAGCTGATCTGGCCGCGCGCCGCCGTCGACCACTTCATCGCCGCCGCCGACGCCATCGGCCGGCCGTCGCTCGGCGACGCGGTCGAGCTCGATTACTGGCTCGGCCAGCGGCCGGCCGACGTGCTGGCGTTTCCGCGCTCGAAGTACCGCGACGGCGTCCTCGACGTCCTGCAGCAAAAGACCGGCGCCCGCGTGCTGCTGCCGCTCGACATGGTGGCCCGCGTGCGTACCCGCCTCGAGGCCGCGGCCGGGCGCACCCGGAACCTTAAAATCCAGGCGACGACGCTGATCGTCTGCGAGCTGACCGGCAAGCCATGGGTGCAATCGACCTTCCAGCATGAGTTCGCGCGCGTCCGCGCCGCGGCGGCCGCAACCATGCCGTGGGTGACGCAGCCGCATCTCGAGGCGCCGGTCGCCTTCACGGCGCTGCAGTTCCGCTTCCTCCGCCACACCGCCGTCACGGCGCTCAAGGCCGCCGGCTGCGACAACGAGACCGTCGCCGACGTCACCGGCCACTCGAAGCGCTCGATAGACGACATCATCGAGTACTACCGGGTGCCGACCGCCGCCGGCGCGCGAACGGCGTTCGCGAAAAGGCTGGAGAAGGAGCAGGAAAGTTGACAGAGCCGGGGCGAATCGCCTAATCTGGCCATGGTGCTGAAAACACCCGTGGCACAAATGACGCCCACCCGCCGACCACCACGCCGTCATAGAGCACCTCGCGCCGCCACCAGGCGCAGCCGTCCGCTTCCATCATCTCCAGGAACAGCCGGTCGGCCTGGGCGCGGGTCATGGCCACGTCGGCGGTGCGGTAGATCCAGTCGTGGACCACGGCGGCGCGGCGATACTTGCCGGTCGCCGGCGCCCCGGCGATCGTCCACAGCAACCGAGGTATCGAGGCGAAGTCGGTGACGAAGCCGGCGGGGACAGTGATCACCCGGCCGTCGCGGGCGACGTAGCGGAACTCACCGAGCAGCATCCAGTTGACGCCGTCCGGCATCGCCCGCACGTCGAGCGCGCCAAGGAAGGTGCCGCCCATCTTTTTAAACGCCCGCAACAACAGCCGCGACAACCAAGCCCATCGCGGCGGGTCGCGGGCTGGATACCCGCTCACCCTTCGGCGGCGGCGACGGCTCCCCGCAGCCGTAGATCACCGAGACCGGCTCGCCGAAGCGCTCGACCAAGCCAGGCAACGCCAGCGTCTTGATTGCCTCCGCCCGCTCGATGCAGGCGTCCAAATCGGCGAACGTCGGCGGCCGGGGCGGCGTCCACACCAGGCAGCCGCCGGCGAAGCAGGCGATGACGAACGGCTCGAACACCTACTTTTCCGCCGGTGTCGCCACCGGCGTTTCCGGGCTGCCGTCGCACAGCGTCCGCCACGCCTTCACCTTGTCGGGGCTGGCGCCGTACTTGCGCTTGAAGGCGCCGATGGTGACGGCGTTGCAGAACGCCCATTCGAGGTTGTCGAGCTCGGCCGAGGCCGCCTGGGCGCCGTACTGCTTGACCGCCATCCGGATCGCCTCGCCCTCGGGGGTGAAGCCGCAGGCCCCGAGCAGCAAAAACCCCGCCAGGGCGGCAACAGTCGCCCTGGCTGTCGGTTTTTGCGTCGAACAGCCGCGCCTCATCCCCCCGCCTTGGCGATCGCCTGGCGCAAGGTGACCGCGCCGCCGACGCCGAGGGCGGCGAGGATGGTGTTGGCGGCCTCGGCATCGAGCCAGCCGAGTTGCTGCGCCGCGATCACCGCGCCGGCGGCGATGGCGACCAGGTAGGTCTTCTTGCCGGATAGGAAGCTCATGGTTTCGTCCTTTCCTTTTCAAGCGTGTTGCAGGGTCGCCCGCTCGACGCCCTTGACCAGCGTCGCCAGCGGATACCAGGTCGCCTGCGGCCAGTCCGCCGGCGGCTTGCCGTTCTCGTGATGGATGATGGCCTCGGTCAGCAGCAGCAACGGCGCAAATTCCATATCCAGATCGACCCACTGGCCGGGCTCGTATTCGCAGCGCCGGCAGACGCTGGCCAGGTAGGCGCCGCTGTCGTTTTCGCTCGGCGGCGCCCAGCGGGCGATCACCTCGGCGACCGTGTGCAGATCGTGCAAGAGAGTGTAGTTGATCAGCGTCAGCGCCAGCGCCCGGATCCCCATCGTCGGGCTGTCGAACTCCTCGAACACCGGGTCGTCGTCGGTCGCCCGCTCGCCCTGCCAACGGGTGTTGTCGCCGGCCAGCTCCTTCAGGTTGCCCGGGTTGTGGTTGCGGATGCCCCTCGGCAACCCCCATTGGCCATTGGCGGGCCGGGCTTGGTCGGCCCGGTTGTCGTTGCCGAGGGTAGATAAATCTCGCTCGCTCATAATCCCAGCGCCCCCTTCATCCACACCACCAGGCCGCCGAGCAGCAGGACGCCGCCGGCGGTCGCCACCATCTTGCCGGCCTGGCCGGTGAGCCCGTCCTTGAACTTGCCGCAGCGCTGGCGGTTGCGCCGGGTCCACGCGCGGTCCTCCTGGTAGTCCGGGTCGCTCGATCGGTCGCGGGCCTCGGCCAGGAAAGCCATGTTCTTCTGCACGTCGAGCGGCTTGTCGGCGTCGATGCCGAAGCCCTTGAGGGTCGCCGCGATCGCCGCCGGCACCGCCTTTTCGACCACCCGCTCGGCGACCCGGCAGGCGGCGCCCTCGCAGATCTCGACCAGCTGACGCATTTCCGCGTCGTTGCGACGTTCGGCCATGCTCAAATCCCCCTGTCGGTGGCGGCGCCGGTCCAGTAATTGCCGGCGGCGATCAGGCAGGAGACGCCGTTCGCATGGGTGACGACGGCGGACCAGGTGCCCTTGGGCGAGACGAATATCTGCATCAGCGCGCCGCCCTCGGTCAGGCCATAATCCATGGGCTTCTCGCCGTAGCGGTCCTTGAGCGTGGCGGCGACCGTGTCCTTGGCGTTGCAGGTCAGGGGGGCGACCGGCGGCGCCGGCTTCGGCGGCTCCCCCGTGGCGTCAGGCGTGGCGCAGCCAGCCAGCAATGCCAAGGCGGCGAGGATGCGGGCGTTCACGGCAGCCGCGCCTTGACCGCCGCGTGGACCTTGGCCGCCGTGTCGTCGCGCTTAGGCTCGGTCCTTAGCTCCAGGATGGCGATGCGCTTCTCGATACCCCACGTCACGTCGATCAATCCCTGGCTCTTGGCGTCGGCCAGCAACGCCGTCGCCTCGGCATCGAGGTCGCGGGGAGGTGGCTGATTGGGCCGAAACGTCGTTGCATCGTCGCTCAGATAAAACCCGTCTGGCGCTTGCCATTCGCCTTTCTTGCCGGTCCAGTTGTCGGGCAACGTGACGATGTTGACCTTCCGCCCGGTCGCCGTCTCAATGATCGCTTTTTTCATATCGTCCTCACCAAACCGTGACGATAATTCGTCCATCGGCGCCTGAGCCGCCTTGCGTCGTGCCCGAGCCGCCACCGCCGCCAGGTGCGGTGCCGTTGACCCCGGCCCCGCCGGCATTGCCGTCGCCACCGTCGCCGCCCTTTACCGAGGTTGCGGCAACGCCTGACCCGGCGCCGGTAGTTTCGTGCCCCGCGCCACCGCCGGCTCGCCAATAGGCATTGAACACATCAGCAGCGGCGGCGACAGCGTTGGCGGCGGTGGCACCGGAAGCACTCCCCTCGTTGAGGGTATGTTGCTGGCCGCCGGTATTCGAAAGGACCGCGGTGCCACCCGGGTTGCCGTCAGAGTTGCTACGGCCAGTCGTCCAGATATCTACCAGCGAGGCGCCGCCGGCGCCGCGGACGATGGTTCCGGCCGCCACCTGCCGGCCACCGCGCCCGCCGTAATGGGAGAAATGCGCGCCGAAGCTGTTGGTGCCACCGGCGTTGCCGTCGGTATTGTCGGTTGCTTGCACCGCGCCGCCGCTGCCGATGGTGACGGTTTCGGTGGCGCCTAGGTCGGCGAGGTCAAAGAACAGTCGCTCGTACCCGCCGCCGCCTCCGCCGGAACCGTTGCCGGTCGAGCGCCTCGCCCCACCGCCGCCTGGCGCCCAACTCTCGATCATGGCGACGGCACCTTTGGTCGGCTTGGTCCAGGTGTCGCTTGAGTTGAAAATTTGCTCATCAACCGGAATGTCAGCGCGGGCCAAATCGGCCGAGCCGCCCGTCGCCACGGCCTCCACCGCCGCCGTGCCGAGGCCGAGGACATTTCGGGCCGCAGCGGCGGATGCGGCCGCAATCAATGACCGGCCGAAGCTGGTGAGACCGGCGAGCGCCGCCGCCGTCGCCGACGTGAAATACGCGATCTTGTCGGCCGCCGGTGTCAGCGCCTTGATCGCCGACAAGGCGTTCCCCAACGCCGTGCCGATGCTGGCGAACTCGGTGACCTCCGGCACCCCGGTAGTGGCGTGGAAGGTCAGCGCCTTCCCCAGCCGCGCCGCCTTGGCCGGCAGGGCGGCCAGTGTCGCCTCGCTGTCGGAATCCGCCAATTTCAGCGTCCGCGTCAGCTCGACCGCATGCACCTGCACCAGCCGATGCACGCGGGCCAGCGCCGTCTCGATGTCGTCGGGGTCGATGTCGCCGTCCTGCTTGAAGTTCGTCGGCTGTAAAGACGGCATGTCAGTGGTCAGCAGCACCGCGACGGCGGCCGCGGGCGCGACGGTGAAGGTGACGTTGCCGCCGTCGGCGTCGCCGGCGCCGGTCACCGTGAAGCCGGAGCCCTGCTCGACGCCGTCGAGGTAGACGTTGAGGTCGGTCGCCGCCAGGATCAGGTTGTCGTAGGCGAACGCCGTGGTGACGCCGTTGCCGGTGTACGCCCAGCGGGTGGTGGTGTTGTCGACGGTTGCCATGGTCTAGATCCTTTTCATTGCAGCGCGCGGTCGAGGCGCGGCCCGCGGCGCGGCCGTTGTCCCGCCGGCTGTCGTCGGGCGTGTCAAAAAGCGTCTCACGGCAGCCGGCCGCGCTGCGGGTTCGGCAGCGTCCGCTCGAGCGCCCGGCCGCGCTCCTCGAAGCGGTCCTCGACGCGCAGCCTGAGCTCGGGGAACTCCTCGATCATCTTCGCCCGCGCCGCCTCGCGTAACGACTGCACCACCCGCCTGACGATCAGCGACCGGCCGCCCTCGGGGCCGTCGGTGGCCGCCGCCCAGCGGCCACTCAGCGGGTGGCCGCCGGCGATGACGGCGTTCAGCGTGTCGTAGGCGCCGAGGCCGGTGGCCGGGTCCTTGACGGCGTTGCCGGCCAGCTCGACGAACCGCGAGTACTGGTGCGGCGTCAGCTCGACACCCATGGTCGCCCGCGTCGGCATCGTCACGGCGACGCGGTTCTCGAACATCCAGGTGTCTATGGGTCGGTCGCGCTCGGCGTACTTGTAGATCGGCGACAACAGATCCGGGCCGAGCCCGCCCTCGCTCAAGATCGCCTCGCCCCACAAGTTCCGCCTCGGCGGCAGGTCCTTGGAATAGCCCGGCGTCCGCGCCTTCACCGCATCCATGATGCTGTCCACCTCGCGCCACACCGGGTCGACGGTCCGCGCCACCTGGGCGACGACGGTCGGCACCAGGAACGTCCCCAGCGTCTGCTGCACCCAGCGCTCGCCGAAGCGGTCGGGATTGTTCAAGGCCTCGATGAACTCCGAAGGCCCGCGCATCCACGTCTTAGACATCACGCTCTTCGACGTCGCGATGGCCAGCGCCATGGCGATGTCGTCGGCGTCCTTGTCGTCGATCTGGGCGAAGATGGCGGCGTAGTCGGCGGCGATGCCGGCCAGCATGCCGAACGGGTCGGAGCGGTTGTAGGAGTACCAGGTGTCGCCGACGCGCACCGAATACGGCGGATGGCTGCGCCGCCAGGTCTCGCGCAGGGCCGGCTCGGTCGGCCCGGAGCCGGTGACCTCGCCGGAGAGCGCCAGGTCGGCCACCCTCAAGGCGACGGTCGAGCCCATGGCGATGCGCGCCATGGCGAGGTCGCCGGCGACGCCGGCGGCGGCGATGTCGTCGCGCACCGATTTCGCCAGCGGCGCCAGCGGGCTCCTGGTGCCGACCCACTTGCCGAGGTTCATCGGCGTGCGCACGAACGGCAGCACCAGCTTGAACGCCGGCTGCGAGTTGACCGCCCGCTGGAAGCTCCTTCCGGCGTCGCCGAGCGGCGTGGTGAAGGTCAGCGAGCGGGTGAAGTCGAGGGCGCCTTCCAGCATCTCGTCGGTCGGGTTGGCGTAGAGCTCGGCCAGCCTTTTTCCCGCCGCCTCGCCTTCCAGGCCCTCCTGCTTGACTTGGCGAAGCGCCAGGGCGCGCACCTGCATGTCCTTGCCGACCACCCGGAACCATTCGTCCTCGGCCATGATGGCGCGCGTCGGCAGCCTCAAGAACGTGCCGAAGCCGTCGATGGCGTGGCCGAAGAACTCGGCCATCGAGCCCGGCGGGCCGGAGAGGCCGAAGTTCTCCGCCGTCGTCGCCGTCGGCACCCGCGGCTCGACCTTGCCGAGCACGTCCGACGACTCGCCCTTGAGGAACGCCCGCCCGGCGGCCCGCAAGCCGGTGCCGAGCGAGCCGATGAGCCCGAACAACATCTCGGTCGCCTCGCCGCCGGCGACGCTGTCGGTGGCGCCGCGCAGCTGCCCGAAGCGCGCCGCCAGCGCCCGCTCCGGGATCTGCCACAGCGTGTTCATAAGCGACGAGCCGGTGTTGACGACGTGGGTCTGCGGCCCCGAGAGCAGCGCGAAGTACCACGCCTCGACCGCCATGTCGGCAAGCCGCTTGCCGAGGCCGTCGCGGGCCAGCCGGTCGATCTGCGCCGGATCGGCGATTTGGCTCACCGCCTCGGCCAGGCTCCTGACCCGGCCGGCGCCGCCCTGGCGGGTCAGCATCTCCTCGATGTCGGCGAGCTGGCGGGCGCGGCTGCCGGTCGGCAGTTGCAGCGCCCGCAAGGCGCGGCCGGCCTCGCTGGCGGCGCCCTGGAACTGTCTTTGAAGCGCGCCGTGGACGGTCAGCATGTGGCGGAAGGCGGCCATGTCGGCGGCGTTCGGGCTTTCCCTGGCGACCCGGGCCAGTTCGACCGTCTTCTCCGCCGCCGCCTCGACGATCGCCTTCGCCGCCAGGATCCGCTCGGCCGAGAACGCCTCGCCCCGCCGCCGCGCCAGCAGGTCGTCGGCGGTCATGCCGAGGCGGTCGGCGAGGCCCTTCAGCGCGTCGTCGGAGACGGTGCCGCGGCGCGCCTTGTCGAACGAGCCCTTGAACGCCCCCGCTACCTTGCCGACCGCGTCCTCGATCGCCTCCGACGAGGTGAACGCCGCCCAGTTCATCTCGAACGGCAGCGCCCCGGCATCGCCGGCGAGATAGCGCGCCGCCGCCGCCTTGC
>JAXMJU010000281.1:0-16037 GCA_034376265.1 Sulfuritalea sp. | reverse complement strand
CCGCCGCGCTCTGCGCCCGCGTTGCCGAGGCGGGCGGGCAGCGCCTGGGCGCGCTGCAACTGCTGACGCCGGCGGCCGGTTTTCCGCTGCGCCTGATGCGCGCGCCGCGGACCGTGGCGCCGCGCCTGGCGCTGATCGGCGATGCGGCGCACACGATCCATCCGCTGTCCGGCCACGGCATCAACCTGGGCTTCCAGGATGCGCGGGTGCTGGCCGGCGTGCTGTGCGACAAGCCGGGCCATGTGGATTGCGGCGACCTGGCCCTGTTGCGCGGCTACGAGCGGGCGCGCAAGGAGGAAGTGGTGGCCTTGCAGACGCTGACCGACAGCCTGCACGACCTTTTCGGGCCGGCGGCGAGTTCCCTGAAGCGTTTGCGCAATTTCGGATTGAACCTCACCAATACATTGCCGGTCGTAAAGAACCTGCTGGTCCGCTATGCCCTCGCGTCCTGAAGCCAGGGCGCCCCGAATTTTTCTGGAGAATTCATGAAACTACCTTTGCTGGCCGCCACCCTGGCCTGTGTGTCCCTCGTCGCCAACGCCGACGAAGCCGACGTCAAGAAGGCCGTCGAAGCCAAGCTGGGCAAGGTCGAAAAAATCGTCAAGGCGCCCATGGCGGGGATCTGGGAAGTGACCGTAGACGGCCAGATCTTCTACGCCGACGATAAAGCCACCTACCTGATATTCGGCAATCTGCTGGACATGAAGACCGGCAGGAACATCACGGCCGAGCGCCAGTTCAACGCCCTGCCCCTGGAGCTGGCGGTCAAGCAGGTGCGCGGTTCGGGCAAGAACGTCATGGTCACCTTCGAGGACCCGAACTGCGGCTATTGCAAGAAGCTGGCGAAAGAACTCCAGACGCTGAAGGACGTGACCGTTTATACCTTCCTGCTGCCGGTGCTGGGCGACGATTCCTACGTCAAGTCGAAGGCGATCTGGTGCGCGCCGGACAAGGCGAAAGCCTGGGTCGACTGGATGACGGCCGGCAAGCAGCCGCCTGCCGCACCGGCCAAATGCAATACCGCCGGCCTCGATAAATCCGCCCAGCTCGGCGGCAAGCTGCGCATCAACGGCACGCCGGCGATCTTCTTTGCCAGCGGCGAACGTGTCGGCGGCTATATTCCTGCGGCGGAAATCGAAAAGCGCTTCAGCCCCACGGGCGGCTAGGCGGCCTGGGCTTCATTCGGCAGCCACACGGTAAACACCGAGCCGCCCGACGGCGGGCAATCCACGCCGATGCGGCCGCCATAGCGCTGCACCAGGCCGAGGCTGACCCACAGGCCGAGGCCGGTGCCGTCGCTGGTCTTGGTGGTGAAGAAGGGATCGAACAGGCGCTCGCGGATTTCCGCGGCAATGCCAGGGCCGCTGTCGGCGACGGCGACGAAGCCGCCGGGGATGCCGTTTTCCTCGCGGTCGCCGGTGGTCAGCAGCAAGCTGCCGCCCTCGGGCATGGCCTGCAGGGCATTGACGATGAGGTTGATCAGCACCTGCTGCAATTCGTTGCGGTTGATCGTCACCGGCCGCGTCGCCAGCGGAATCTGCACCACCTCGACGCAGGTCTTTTTCAGTTGGTGCGCCACCAGCACCAGGCTGTCCTGCACCACCTGGTCGAGGCGCACCGGCTCCAGATAGCCGGCATATTCCGCCGGGCGCGCAAACTGCAGCAGCTTGGTCACGATCAGGCGGATGCGGAACACCTGGTCCTGGATCAGGCGGATCTCGGCCAGCGCCGGTTCGGCGGCCGCGCCCAGGGTTTCGCGCAGCACGTCGAGATTGCCCTGGATCACCGCCACCGGGTTGTTGATCTCGTGCGCCACGCCGGCCGCGAGCTGGCCGATGGCGGCGAGCTTTTCCGACATGACCAGACGCTGTTGCGCCGAGCGCAGCGTCTGGTTGGCGGCCGCGAGTTCCGCGGTGCGTTCGGCCACTTTGCCGTCGAGTTCGTGGCCCCAGCGTTGCAGCGCGTCCGTCTGGATTTCGAGCCGGTCGAGCAGGCGGTCGAAGTGCGCGGCCAGCTCGGCCAGTTCGTCGGCCTCGTCGATATCCGGCGGATGGGCGCCGACCCGCGCCTCGATGCGGCCCGCCTCGATGGCGCTCATGGTGCCGTGCATGCGCTCCACCGGTTGCGAGACGTGTCGCGCCAAGCGCAGCGAGACGAACGCAGCCACCGCCACGGTGAGCACGAAGAGCAGCGCTACCGCCGCCAGCGCCAGCCACCGCGCATGCTGGAACGGTTCTTCGAGAAAGCCGACATAGAGCATGCCGACGCGTTTGCCGCCACTGTCGACGATCGGTTCGTAGGCAGAGACATACCAGTCGTTGACCACGAAGGCGCGGTCGAGCCAGGTGCGCCCCTGGTCGAGCACCGTGTGGCGCACCGCAGCCGAGACGCGGGTGCCGATGGCGCGCACGTTCTCGAACAGGCGGACGTTGGTGGCGATGCGCACATCGTCGAGAAACAGGGTTGCGGTACCGATGCTGCCGAGCGGCAGGGCGCCTTCCGGATAAACGATGTCGTTGATGCGATCGACGAATTCGAGATTCTTGTTGAGCAACAGGCCGCCGACCAGCACGCCGGTGCTGAGGCTGCCCTCGCGGGTAGTCGCGGCAATCGGCGCGGCGGCGTGCATCACCATGCCACTGGTCTCCTCCTTGCGCAGCGTCGCCCGTGCATTGCGGGTGGCGATCAGCGGCGTGTGCGCCTTGGCGGTCAGCCCCGGGTCAATTTCGGCAAGCTGGGCGGCATTGAAGATATCCACCTCGGCTTCGGCGTGTCCCGACAGTGCGCGGCGCACGACCGCCCAATCGCCGTAGCGGCTGCCCGGCGCCGGACCGTTGCTGGCGGCGCGCACTCGCCCCTCGCTGTCGAGCAGGATCAGGAAATCGATCCCGAGCTGGCGTCGCATGTCGCGCAACAGCTCGTCCAGCGCCGCAGGTGGCGCCCGCTCGCGCAAGGCGCGGGCAAGCCGCTCCGACCCGGCGAGAGCTTCGACGCGACGGTCGAGAACGTCCTTGACCTGGCGGAAATAGCCGTGGGCAACGGCCAGGTCGCTCTGCACCTTGGTGATCAGCAGTCGGTCGTAATACACCGCGCCCCAGCCGGCGAGGATACCGATCAGAATCGGCACGGCGACCAGCAACGGCCCCAGTCCCAGCGCCAGCAGCTTGAAGCGCAGCGAACCGCGAAAGCGCGCGGCGAGACGGGACAACATGCCTATGTTGCCCGCGGCTCGCGCCGCGGCAATGCTAGCTCCCCCACGCCGTGCACTTGCGCTCCAAGGTCTTGCGCGAGACGCCCAGGCGGCGTGCTGCCTCCGACTTGGTGCCCTTGCAGGTTTCCAGCACGCCGAGGATGTGGCGGCGCTCGATGCTTGCCAGCGATTCCTCGACGCCGACGCCGGGAGTTGGCGCTGGCAACACGGCGGTTTCCTCGTCCACCGCGAAATCGTCGGCAAAGTAGCCCAGTATCAGCGAACGCTCGATCAGGTTCTTCAGTTCGCGCACATTGCCCGGCCAGCTGTAGCGGGCCAGGCGCGCCAGCGCCATTGCGTCGTGCGCGAGCTCGGCCAGACCGAGACGCGCTGCCAGTTGGCTGTTGAAGTAATCGACCAGGCCGGGCAAATCCTCAAGGCGGTCGCGCAAGGGCGGCAGCAGCACTTCGACGACTTGCAGCCGGTAATACAGGTCGCGGCGGAAACGTCCCGCGGCAACCTCCCCGACCAGGTCGCGATTGGTGGCGGTGACCACGCGCACATCCACCGGCACTTCCTGTTCCGATCCGACCGGGCGCACCTTGTGCTCATCCAGCACGCGCAGCAGCTTGGCCTGCAGCGGCAGCGGCAGTTCCGAGATTTCGTCGAGAAACAGTGTGCCGCCGCGGGCGTAATAGAACAGCCCCTCGCGCCCCGCTGCGGCGCCGGTGAACGCGCCCTTGACATGGCCGAACAGCTCCGACTCGATCAGTTCTTCGGCGATCGCGGCGCAGTTGATCGGCACGAAGGGGCCGGCATCCTTGCCACGGCCACGCGGACTCATGCGGTGCAGGGCGCGTGCGGCGAGTTCCTTGCCGGTGCCCGATTCGCCGTGGATCAACACCGTCGAGGGTGTCGGCGCGATGCGTTTGATGCGGGCGCAGACATCGCGAATCGCAGCGGAGTTGCCGACCATGCCCTCGACGCTGTCGTCGCGCTGGTCCAGTTCGCGGCGCAGCACGAAATTCTCGCGCCGCAGCGAGGAGCGCTCGAAACAGCGCTTCACCGCGTTCAGCATCTGCGCCACCGAGAAGGGTTTCAGCAGGAAATCGGCGGCGCCGGCGCGCAGTGCGTCGATCGCGGTTTCGAGGTCGGCGTAGGCCGTCATCAGCACCACGTCGCCGGCAAAGCCCTGGTCGCGCAACTGGTGCAGCCACTCGACGCCGGATCGGCCGGGCAGCGCGATGTCGAGCACGATCAGGTCGAAGTGGCGGCGGCTGAGCAACTCCGCCGCTTCCTCGACGCTGCCGGCGGTGGCCACCCAGCCGCAGCGCTGCGCCAGCGAACGGTGCAGAAAACTGACCATGCCCGGCTCGTCATCGACCACCAGCACCGACTGGTGCTGCCAAGGTGAAAGCTCGGCGGCCGCGACCGCAGGAACGGAACTCAAGTATCTCCCCCTCTTCAAACTGCTTTAGCTGCCCTTTATGCCGACAATGATCGTCAATTCGAAGCGGCTTGGCAATCAAGTCCGCAACAGGCGACAAATTGTCCCACTTGCCCCTTAATGATTTAGACATTTTGTCCCGCTGCTATTGCTGCATAGCGGTAAGTGATTGTTGTCATTGCGGGCAGTGGTTTGGCCTGGAACTTGCCTTGTGAACATACTGGTCCGCATCGATCCAGGCGGGCCGGAACACAAACAAGTACAAGGAGGAAACACACAATGCAAGTCTCACGGCGGCAGTTCTTCAAGGTCTGCGGCGCCGGTCTGAGCGGGTCTTCCATCGCACTGATGGGATTCTCGCCAACATCGGCCCTGGCCGAGGTGCGCAGCTTCAAGCTCGCCCGCGCCACGGAAACCCGCAACATGTGCCCCTACTGCTCGGTCAGTTGCGGGGTCCTGATCTACACCACGGGCGACAAGTCCAAGAACGCAAAAGCGGACATCATCCATATCGAGGGCGATCCGGATAATCCCGTCAATCGCGGCACGCTGTGCCCCAAAGGCGCCGGCCTGCTCGACATGGTCAAGAGCCCGAACCGGCTCAAGTTTCCCGAAGTGCGCGAGCCCGGCAGCAACGAGTGGAAGCGCATCTCCTGGGACGACGCCATCGGTCGCATCGCCACGCACATGAAGAAGGACCGCGATGCCAACCTGATCGAGAAGAACGCCGCAGGCGTCACCGTCAATCGCTGGAACACCACCGGCTTCCTCGCTTCATCGGCAGCCAGCAACGAGGCCGGTTACATGACGGTCAAGGTTCTTCGCGGATTGGGAGTTGTAGCGCTCGACACACAAGCACGCATCTGACACGCCCCCACGGTATCCAGTCTGGGTCCGACATTTGGGCGTGGCGCAATGACCAACCACTGGGTCGACATCAAGAATGCCGACCTCGTGATGGTGATGGGCGGCAATGCCGCCGAAGCGCATCCCTGCGGCTTTAAATGGGTGATCGAAGCGAAGAAGGATCGCAAGGCCAAGCTGGTCGTGGTCGACCCGCGCTTCACGCGTTCCGCCGCCGTTGCCGATTACTACGCACCGATTCGCGCCGGTGCCGACATCGCCTTCCTCGGCGGCGTCGTCAATTACCTGCTGGCGAACAACAAGATCCATCTTGACTACGTCAAGGCCTACACCAACGCGGCTTTCCTGATCGACGAGGGCTTCAAGTTCGACGATGGCTTCTTCTCCGGCTACAACGCCGAGAAGCGCAGCTACGGCAAGGACACCTGGAAGTACCAGATGGGCAAGGACGGATTTGCGATCGTCGATCCGACCCTGGAAAGCCCGAATTGCGTGTTCCAGCTGATGAAGAAGCACTACAGCCGTTACACGCCGGAACTGGTCAGCAAGGTCAGCGGGACGCCGCAGGACGCCTTCCTCAAGGTCTGCGAATACATCGCCGAGACCGCGGCGCCCGACAAGACCATGACGATCTGCTACGCGCTGGGCTGGACGCAGCACTCGGTCGGTTCGCAGAACATCCGCACCATGGCCATCATCCAGCTCCTGCTGGGCAACATGGGCATGGCCGGGGGCGGCATCAACGCGCTGCGCGGCCACGCCAATGTGCAGGGCATTACCGACATGTGTCTCTATTCCGAGGTGCTGCCGGGCTACCTGTCGGCGCCGACCGACGCCGATGTCGATCGCAAGAAATATCTGGAGACGCGCACGCCGAAGGCGCTGCGGCCGAACCAGATGAACTTTCCGCAGAACTTCCCGAAATGGTTCACCAGCCTGCAAAAGGCCTGGTACGGGGCGGCGGCGACCGACAAGAACGACTTCGGCTACGACTGGCTGCCGAAGAAGGACGCCGCCTATGACGTACTGGCGATCTTCGAGCGCATGCACCAGGGCAAGATGAACGGCTTCTTCTGCCAGGGCTTCAACCCGCTGGCCTCGGTGTCGAACAAGAAGAAGGTGGGCGACGGCCTGGCCAAGCTCAAGTACCTGGTCGTCATGGACCCGCTGGCCACCGACACCTCCGAGTTCTGGAAGCCGCATGGCGAGTTCAACGAAGCCGATCCGTCGAAGATCCAGACCGAGGTGTTCCGCCTGCCGGCCAACCTCTTCGCCGAAGAATCGGGCTCCTACACCAGTTCGGGGCGCGTCATCCAGTGGCACTGGAAGGCCGCCGACGGTCCGGGCGAGTCGAAGGGCGACGTCGAGATCATGGCCTCGCTGTTCCTCAAGCTGAAGGAGATGTACGCCAAGGACGGCGGCAAGCTGCCCGAACCGATTCTCAACCTGACCTGGCCGCACCGCATTCCGGGCAAGCCATCGCCGGAAGAGCTGCTGATGGAAATCTCCGGCAAGGCGCTGGGCGAAGTCCTCGATCCGAAGGACAAGACCAAGGTGCTGGTCAAGGCGGGCGAACAGGTGGCCGGCTTCGCGCAACTGCGCGATGACGGGTCCACCCAGTGCGGCAACTGGATCTACAGCGGCTGCTGGTCGCAGGCCGGCAACCTCACGGCGCGGCGTGACAACTCGGACCCCTCCGGGCTCGGGCAAACGCTGAACTGGGGCTTCGCCTGGCCGGCCAACCGGCGCATCCTGTACAACCGCGCGTCGTGCGACCTGGCCGGCAAGCCCTGGGATCCCAAGCGCGCGGTGATCCGCTGGAGCGGCACCGCCTGGGGCGGCAACGACGTGCCCGACATGCGTCCCGACGCCGCGCCCGACGAAGGCGTGATGCCCTTCATCATGGCGCCCGAAGGCGTGGCGCGGCTGTTCGCACCGCTCATGGCGGAAGGCCCATTCCCCGAGCACTACGAGCCTTTCGAAACGCCGCTGGACAAGAACCCCTTCCATCCCAACAACCCGAAGGCGACCAGCAATCCGGCCGCCCGCGTGTACAAGGGAGACATGGAGGTGTTCGGCAAGGCCAAGGACTTCCCCTACGTCGCCACCACCTATCGCCTGGTGGAGCACTTCCACTTCTGGACCAAGCACGCGCAGATCAATGCCGTGCTGCAGCCCGAGCAGTTCGTCGAGATCGGCGAGGAGCTGGCCAAGGAGAAAGGCATCGGCAACGGCGACAAGGTCAAGGTGCGCAGCAACCGCGGCTTCATCAAGGCGGTGGCGGTGGTGACCAAGCGCATCAAGGCGCTGGACGTCGATGGCAAGAAGGTCCATACCGTCGGCATCCCGTTGCACTGGGGCTTTAAGGGGGTCGCCAAGCCGGGTTTCATCACGAACACGCTGACACCGTTCGTGGGCGACGCCAATTCGCAGACGCCGGAATTCAAGGCGTTCCTGGTCAACATCGAGAAAGCTTAAGGGAGATATAGACATGGCACTGCAATCGCTAGATATCGCCCGCCGCTCGGCCACCACCACGCCGCCACCCACGGTGCGCGAAACCACCGAAGTGGCCAAGCTGATCGACGTTTCCACCTGCATCGGCTGCAAGGCCTGCCAGGCGGCGTGCATGGAATGGAACGACATCCGCGACGAAGTCGGCAGCAACCAGGGTCTCTATGACAACCCGGCCGACCTCACCGCCAAGTCGTGGACCGTGATGCGCTTCGCCGAAGTGGAAGAGAAAGGCAAGCTGGAGTGGCTGATCCGCAAGGACGGCTGCATGCATTGCGCCGACCCGGGCTGCCTCAAGGCCTGCCCGGCTCCCGGCGCCATCATCCAGTACGCCAACGGCATCGTCGACTTCCACCAGGAAAACTGCATCGGCTGCGGCTACTGCATCACCGGCTGTCCCTTCAACATCCCGCGCATTTCCGAGGCCGACAACAAGGCCTACAAATGCACCTTGTGTTCCGACCGGGTCGCCGTCGGTCAGGCGCCGGCCTGCGCCAAGGTCTGTCCGACCGGCGCGATTCAGTTCGGCTCGAAGGAGCAGATGAAGGATTACGCGGCCAAGCGCGTGGTCGACCTGAAGTCGCGCGGCTACGACAAGGCGGGGCTCTACGATCCAGCCGGAGTGGGCGGCACGCACGTCATGTACGTGCTGCACCACGCCGACCGGCCGGAGCTCTACAAGGGCCTGCCCAATGATCCCAGCATCAGTCCGCTGGTATCGTTGTGGAAAGGCGTCGCCAAGCCGCTGGCCAGCGTGGCCATGGCGGCCGTGGCACTGGGCAGCCTGTTCCACTTCGTGATGAAGGGGCCGAACGAGGTCAGCAAGGAACTTGAGGACGAACTGGAGAAGGAGGACGCAAAATGATCCGCAATCCGAAAGACCTTGCACGCTATGACGCGCAGGAGCGGGCCAATCACTGGCTCGTCGGCATCTGCTTCATCCTGCTGGCGCTGTCCGGCCTGGCCTTCTTCCATCCAGCCTTCTGGCCGCTGACGCAACTGTTCGGCGGCGGTGTCTGGGCGCGCATCCTGCACCCATTCATCGGCGTCGTCATGGCGCTGGGCTTCCTTGTCATGTTCTTCCGCTTCAGGTCGCTCAACGTCATGACGCCGGCGGACAAGGAATGGCTCTCGCGGGCCGGGGAGATGATGAATGGCGACGACCACAACATGCCGGAACAGGGCAAGTACAACGGCGGCCAGAAGGCAATGTTCTGGGCCATGTCGCTGAGCATCCTGCTGCTGCTGGTGTCCGGCGCCTTCATGTGGCGCACCTTCTTCAACCTGCCGGTGGATCTGGTGCGCCTCGGCGCCGTGGTGCATGCCGCGATCGCCGCGATCATGATCGCGATGATCTTCGTGCATGTCTATGCCGCGCTCTGGGTCAGGGGCACGGTGCGCGCCATGGTGTATGGCACGGTCACCCGCGCCTGGGCCAAGCAGCACCACCGGGCCTGGTATCGCCAGGTCACCGGCAAGTCCTGAGCGCCGCGGGCGTTCAACGCCAAACTAGACCCGCGGGCCTCGGCCCGCGGGTTTTTTGTACGTCCTCAATGGAATAGACTTCCCGACATGAGCGCCACTACCCAAACCCCCATCATTCCGATCAAGTCGAGCAGCGAACCGCCGCATGTGATCGCGCCCGATGCCGCGACTATCTTCGCTACTCGCGCGCAACGCTTCGAGCAGCTCGCCGCAGGGCACAGCCTCGCTGACTGGCTGCACTTTCTGGCAGCCATCACGCGCGCCCAGCACGCGGCGCTGCAAGTGCTGCCGCCGCTGACGTTGCCCGCCGCGGCAACCCTGGCGCTGGCCCGCGAGCATCGCATGCCGCTGCTGCCGGCGCAGTCCTGGCCGCGCGACCCGGCCTGGCGCAACGGCCTGGCGCAGATCATTGCCGCCGTCTCCCCGGCAGCCCCCGAGCCGGCCCGCAAGGATCTGGCCCGGCTCGCCGCATACGATGCCGAACGCATCGAAGCGCTGGCCGAGCGTGTGCTGCACACCGAACTCTACGGCGACGATGCCGCCCTGCTGCCCTATGTCGCCGCCGCCCTGCAAGTGCTATGGACCGCCGGCGCGGTGCGCCTCGGCGTCGCCGAGATCGCCGCCCTCGACGTACCCGGCGTCTGCCCCTGCTGCGGTTTTCCGCCGGTCGCCAGCGTGGTGCGCGGCATCGGCGAGGTCGGCGGCCTGCGCTACCTGCACTGCGCCCTGTGCAATACCGAATGGAACCTGGTGCGCGTCAAGTGTTCCGCCTGCGACGCCACCGAAGGCATCAGCTACCGCCATCTCGAAGCCGAAGGCAAACCAGGCGCCGAGGCCGTGCGCGCCGAAACCTGCGAATCCTGCAAGAGCTACCTCAAGATCGTCTATACCGAAAAGGGCCCGGTCGATCCCGTCGCCGACGACCTCGCCACGCTGGCCCTCGACATCCTGGTCGACGAAGCCGGTTATGCCCGCAGCGGACCGAACCTGCTGCTGGTGCCGGGCGGCTGAAAGTTCCGTGTCTGGACGCAGAGCGCCGGCGGTGGTGGTACGGCGCTTTCTGGCCTCTTGCTGCGTACTCACAAACGGCGCACAATATATCCACCCGCGAACAAGGAGCCTCACATGGGAATCACCGCCACCAAAGAAAGCCGACTCAACATTCGCTGCAACAGTCACGCGCGCGAGTTGCTCGACAAGGCGGCCACCTATGCGCATGTCAGTGTTTCGGAGTTCGTCCTGTCCCACGCCCTGGCCTCGGCGGAGAAGGTAGTGCAGGCAAATGAGTGCATCACCCTGGATCCCGCCGATTTTCAGGCATTCCTGGCGGCACTCGATGCGCCGGCAAAACCGAACCCGGCATTGAAGAAAGCCTTCAAGCGTCATGCGGCGCAGGTTTCTCGGTGACCTTGTACGCGATTCGTTCCTTCGACAGGGCCATTGACGCCACTTCCTTCAGTTGTGGGCAAGTGCGACTCGATGAATACATCCGTCGCTATGCTTCGCAAGACGTCCAGAGAAATGTAGCGAGAGTGTTTCTGGCAACGCCGGAAAACGACTCCCGCCGGCTGGCGGGATTTTTTTCGCTCAGCGCAGGCAGCATTAACTGCGCCGACTTGCCCGAATCGCTGGCGAAAAAACTCCCCAACTATCCCGTACCGGTAGCGCTCATTGGCCGACTTGCTGTCGACACCAACTTTCAGGGAAAAGGCTTGGGTTCGATCCTGCTGGCCGATGCCTGCCAGAAAGTGGCGCACGCCAGCGCCTTGCTGGCGATGGCCGGAATCGTTGTGGACGCCAAGGATGATGCAGCCATGAAATACTATCGGCATTTTGGCTTTCAGGCATTGCCGGGGCAGCCTGCACGATTGTTTCTGTCGGCAAAGCATTTTCCAGCCTGACCGGCCGACAGAGTCCGGCACGGCGAAATCCTGGCGCGTTGTCGCCGCGATTGCGCGCGTGTGGGCATCGGCCGCTTCGCTGTTCTCTCTGCGCAATCTGCGTCATCTGCGGATTGAACCGAGGCCCTTTTTGGGGATGAAACCGATCCAGGGTCACGTTCCGCCGCTCTGGCAAATTCCGTAAACAGCTTTACAATTCGATCTTCTCGTTTCTGCCCAGTTCGGGTGAAATCATGAATCCACTTTCCCAGCTACCTTCAGTCGACCGCCTGCTTTCCACGGCGGCGCTCGTCTCCCTGGTCGACACCCACGGCCGCGCCGTGGTCACCGGCATGGTGCGCGACGTTCTCGCCGCCGCGCGCACCGCGGTCAAGGAAGGTGCTGACTTGCCCAGCGAATCCGCGCTCTGCGCAAGAGTTGGCGCTGGCGTCACGGCGAAAATGCGGCCGAAACTGCGCCCGGTGTTCAACCTGACCGGCACCGTGCTGCACACCAACCTCGGCCGTGCGCCGCTGCCCGAGGAAGCGGTGCAGGCGCTGATCGCCGCCGCGCGTTCGCCTTGCGCGCTGGAATACGACATCGAGTCCGGCGGCCGCGGCGACCGCGACAATGTCGTGAATGACCTGCTTTGCGAACTGACCGGCGCCGAAGCCGCGACGGTGGTGAACAACAACGCCGCCGCGGTGTTCCTGCTGCTCAACACCCTGGCGCCGAAGAAACAGGTGATCGTCTCGCGCGGCGAACTGATCGAAATCGGCGGCGCCTTTCGCGTGCCCGACATCATGAGCCGCGCCGGCGCCAAACTGGTCGAAGTCGGCACCACCAACCGCACCCATCTCAAGGATTTCGCCGAAGCGCTATTGGCTGGCGGTCCGCGCACGGCGATGCTGATGAAGGTGCATGCCAGCAACTATGCGATCCACGGCTTCACCCATGCCGTGCCGGAAGCCGAACTCGCGGTGCTGGCGCATCAGCACAATCTCCCTTTCGTCATCGACCTCGGCAGCGGCACGCTGGCCGATCTGGCCGCCTACGGCCTGCCGCACGAACCGACGCCGCGTGAAGCCATCGCCGCCGGCGCCGACCTCGTCACCTTCTCCGGCGACAAGCTGCTGGGCGGACCGCAGGCCGGCCTGCTGGTGGGGCGTCGCGATCTGATTGCGAAAATCAAGAAGAACCCGCTGAAGCGCGCGCTGCGCGTCGGCAAACTCACGCTCGCCGCGCTCGAAGCCGTGCTGGCGCTCTATCGCGATCCCGACCGCCTGCACCTGCGCGTCACTGCCGTGCGCCAACTGACGCGGCCCGAGGCCGCGATCGCGGCGCAGGCCGCGCGCCTGCTGCCGGCGCTGCAGGCCGCATTGCACGGACTGCCGGTGACCGCGCAAATCGTCGCGCTCAAGTCGCAGATCGGCTCCGGCTCGTTGCCGGTCGATCGCCTGCCGTCGGCCGGTTTCGCCGTCAAGCCGCAGGCGCGGCGCAGCGGCGTGCTCAATCGCATCGAGGCGGCCTTGCGCGCCCTGCCGAAGCCCGTGATCGGCCGCATCGAGGACGGCGCGCTGCTGCTCGACCTGCGCTGCCTGGAAGCGCGCGAGGAAAGCGAATTCACCGCAGCCTTGGCGGGCCTGCCCGCGGCGCTGGCCAGGCAGGAGGCAGCGTGAGGCGCCGCGGCTGCCTCAGGCTGGCGGCAGCGCAGCCGCTGATCTGCTTGCTGGCGCCCACGCCGGCCGTCGCCGCAGCCGCCGAGAGTGCCGTGCTCAAGCCGGTCGTGCCGCGCAGCGTCCCGGTCGGCGCGGACCGGCGCCTCGCGCAGTTGCTGGCGCAGCACCGGGGCAAAGCCGTGGTGATCAACTTCTGGGCCACCTGGTGCGAACCCTGTCGCGAAGAAATGCCGGGCCTCGCCCGCCTCGCCGCGCGCTGGCAGGCGCGCGGCCTGGTCGTGCTGACCGTCGCCGTCGCCGACAATGCCAAACGGGTCGATGACTTCCTTTGGGAAACCCTGCCCGACAAACAGACCCTGCCGGTGCTGCACGATCGCGAGCAAACCATCAGCCGCGCCTGGGGCGCACGCGTGCTGCCGACCTCCGTCGTCCTCGATCGCCGCCATCGCGTTGTCCTGCGCGGCATGGGCGCCATCGACTGGGATGCACCCGTCATCGACAGACAAATAACAAGACTCATCAACTAAGCCCCGGAGAAAACCATGGACCGTCGCACTTTCATCAGGACCGCTACGCTGTCTGCCGCGGCGCTTGCCGCGCCGCGTTTCTCTTTTGCCGCCGACGGTGGCTTCAACCCCAACCCGGCCAACGGCTGGCGCGTGTTCGAAGTCACCAGCCGCATCGAACTCTCGGCCGCCGACGGCGCGCCGCGCCTGTGGCTGCCGCTGCCTTCGGTCGAGGATTACGCCTGGATCAAGCCAATGGGCAATCTCTGGCAGGGCAATGCCGCCGTCGTGCGGCAATACGTCGACCCGCGCTATGGCGCGAAGATGCTGATCGCGCAATGGGATGCTGGCGAGCCGGCGCCGCTGCTGGAAGTCGTGAGCCGCTTTGCCGCGCGCGACCGCGCCGTCGATTTCACGCAGCCGGGCAAGGTGGGCCCGCTGGACACCGCCACGCGCCTGCTGTACACGCGCGCCACCGAAATGCTGCCGACCGATGGCATCGTGAAGAAGACCGCGCTGGAAGTCACCAGGGGCGCCAAGTCGGATATCGACAAGGCGCGCGCCATCTACGAATGGGTGGTCGACAACACCGAGCGCAATCCGAAGACCAAGGGCTGCGGCACCGGCGACATCCGCGCCATGCTCGAAACGGGCAACCTTCAGGGCAAGTGCGCCGACCTCAACGCGCTGTACGTCGGCCTCGCCCGCGCTGTCGGCCTGCCGGCGCGCGACGTGTACGGCGTGCGCGTGGCCGATTCTAAATTCGGCTACAAGAGCCTCGGCAAGAGCGGCGACATCAGCCGCGCGCAGCACTGCCGCGCCGAAGTCTGGCTGGCCGGTTTCGGCTGGGTGCCGGTCGATCCTGCCGACGTGCGCAAGGTGGTGCTGGAGGAAAAGCCGGGGCTCAGCCTGAAGGACGAGATCGTGGTCGCGGCGCGGCAGAAGCTGTTCGGCGCCTGGGAGATGAACTGGCTGGCCTACAACTTCGCCCACGATCTCAGGCTGCCGGGCTCGCGCGGCGCGAAGATCCCCTTCCTGATGTATCCGCAGGCCGAGAACGAGATGGGCCGGCTTGACAGCCTCGACCCGCCGAGCTTCGTGTACCAGCTGAGCTCGAAGGAAATCACCGCCGCATGAGCGTCGCCACATGATCATCGGCACCGCGGGTCATATCGACCACGGCAAGACCACGCTGGTGAAGGCGCTCACCGGCGTCGATGCCGATCGCCTGCCGGAAGAGAAGGCGCGCGGCATCACGCTCGATCTCGGCTACGCCTACGCGCCGCAGGCCGACGGTTCGGTGCTTGGCTTCATCGACGTGCCCGGCCACGAGAAGCTGATCCACAACATGCTGGCCGGCGCCACCGGCATCGACTATGTGCTGCTGGTGGTCGCCGCCGACGACGGACCGATGCCGCAGACGCGCGAGCATCTGGAACTGCTCGACCTGCTCGGCCTCGATCGCGGCGCGGTGGCGCTGAGCAAGTGCGATGCGGTCGATGCCGCGCGCATTGCCGCGGCGCGCGAAGAGATCGACGCCCTGCTGGCCGGCACGCGTCTGCAGGGCAGCCCGGTGTTCGCGCTGTCGGCGACCAGCGGCGCAGGCGTCGCTGAATTGCGCGCCCATCTCGATGCGGTGGCGGCCGCCCATCAGGCGCGCAGCGCCGATGCTTCCAGACCCGACCGCTTCCGCCTCGCCATCGACCGCTGCTTTACGCTGGCGGGCATCGGCACGGTGGTCACCGGCACGGCCTTCTCGGGAAGAGTTGGCGCTGGCGACACGGTGGTCATCGCCCCCACGGCGCGTGGCGGCCATGGCGGAATCAGGGCCAGGGTCAAGAGTCTGCACGTGCAGGACCGCCCGGCCCAGCACGGCCAGGCTGGCGACCGCTGCGCGCTGGCGCTGACCGGCGATTTCGAGAAGAAGGACGTTGCACGCGGCATGTGGCTGGTCGAACCCGCCGCGGCCCGCCCCTTGACCCGTTTCCAGGCCGAGCTGCGGGTGCCGCCGACGCAGCCGGCGCTGCAGCACTGGACGCCGGTGCATCTGCATCTGGGCGCGGCCGACATCACCGGCCGCGTCGCCGTGCTGGAGGGCGACCAGATCGCGCCGGGCGCCACCGCCCTGGCGGAGATCCTGCTCGATCGCGAGACCCTCGCGGTGCGCGGCGACCGCTTCGTACTGCGCGACGCCTCGGCCCGGCACAGCATCGCCGGCGGCCGCGTGCTCGACTGTTTTCCGCCGACGCGGCACAAGCGCAGCCCGGCCCGGCTCGCCCTGCTCGCCGCGCTGCGCGACGACGATCCGGCGGCGGGCCTGCGCCTGCTGGCCGGGCAGTCGGCGGCGGGCGTCGATCTCGGCCGCTTCGCGAGCGGCTCGGTCGAGGAAATCTATGGCTCGCACGTGCTCGAGCACCTCAGCTACGTGAAGGATCTGCCGCGCGCGCTTGCCGAATGGCACCGGGTGCTGAA
>JAXMJU010000280.1:0-5439 GCA_034376265.1 Sulfuritalea sp. | reverse complement strand
AACTCGAGGCGGATGCCTATGCCGGCCGCCTGCTGCTGGCAACGCCGGCCTCGCTCGAACCCCTGATCGACATGCTGCTGCGCCTCGACGCAGCGCATGCAAAAAGCCGTGCCGCCGATCGCGGCGGGCTGCTTGGCGCCGGCGACCTGCTCAGCAGCCATCCCGACACCGCCGGCAGGGTCGGCGCACTGCGGGCGATGAAGCGCTAAGGCCGATTTCCGGCGCAGCCGACATTGCCGACATCCGTACTTGCAGATCACTTGTCGGGGATCGACAATAGCGCGGTGATTGAAATCGGGAGTGCCCCCATGAAGCCCTATTCCGCAATTCTGTCCGCACCGGGATTCGCCATCGGCATCTGCTGCGACAATGACGAAATCACGGGCATCGACTACCTCGAAGCACGCACCGAGCTCGCGCCGCAGACGCCGCTGGCGCAGGAAGCCGTGCGCCAGCTGCGCGCCTGGCTGAAAGACCCTTCATTCCAGTTCGGCCTGCCGCTGGCGCCGGCCGGCACGCATTTCCAGCGCCGCGTCTGGGACCAGATCGCCGCGATTCCGCCGGGCCGCACCATGAGCTACGGTGAGGTCGCCGCGGCCATCCGCAGCGGCCCGCGCGCGGTGGGCAATGCCTGCGGCGCCAACCCCTATCCGATCGTGGTGCCCTGCCATCGCGTGGTCGGCGCGAACCAGGGCCTCGGCGGTTTCGCGCGCCAGCGCGGCGGCTTCCTGCTCGACATCAAGAAGTGGCTGTTGCAGCACGAGCATGCTGGCTTCTGAGAACGCGCTGATTGATGAGTTCATCGATCACCTGTGGCTGGCTGACGGGCTTTCGAAGAACACCCTGAGCAGTTACCGCAGCGATCTGGCGCTGTTCTCAAACTGGCTGCAGTCGCGCAATGCCACGATAGTTGGCGCTGACGAGACGGCGATCAACGCCTACCTGGCGCATCTGCATGCCCGCCCCGGCGGCATAAAATCGGCCAGCCAGCGGCGGCTGATGGCCACACTGCGCCGTTGCTACCGCTGGCTGCTGGACCAGGGCCGGCTGCGCACCGATCCACTGCTCAACATCGACAAGCCGCGGCCGATCCAGCGCTTCCCCAAGACGCTGTCCGAAAAACAGGTGGAAGACCTGCTCGACGCGCCCGACGTGGCGACCCCGCTCGGCCTGCGCGACCGCGCCATGTTCGAGCTGCTCTATGCCACCGGCCTGCGCGTGTCGGAGCTGGTCGGCGTGCGCCTGTTCGAGGTCAGCCTCAACGACAACGTGGTGCGCGTGATGGGCAAGGGCGCCAAGGAAAGGCTGGTGCCGCTCGGGCAGATCGCCGCCGAATGGCTGCAGCGCTACATCGCCGGCGCGCGCGGCGAACTGCTCGGGCAGCATGTCTCCGACGCCGTCTTCGTCACCACACGCGGCGGCGCCATGACGCGGCAGATGTTCTGGACCCTGGTCAAGAAATACGCTCTGAAGGTCGGCATTCCGCAGCAGCGCATCTCGCCGCATGTGCTGCGCCACGCCTTCGCCACGCATCTGCTGAACCACGGCGCCGACCTGCGCGTGGTGCAGTTGCTGCTCGGCCACGCCGACATCTCGACCACCCAGGTGTACACCCACGTCGCGCGCGAGCGCCTGAAGCAGTTGCATCGCGTGCATCATCCGCGCGGCTGAGCGCGCCCGACGATTTTCAGGCAGGACAGGCGTGGCACTGCAACGCCTGCACGATCTCGACCCCGACGGCAAGACGCGCCGCACCCGTAGCGCCCAGCTGCAGCGCGATGCGCGCAGCGGGATGGGCGTCACCGACGCCGTCGAGCGGGCTGCCGCCGCTGCGCCAGTCGCGGCCGTTCCTGAGAAACTGCGGCGTGTACACCAGGCGCGAGCGCGCCAGTCCGGCCATCGTCTGCTGCCGCTCGGTGTAGCGCGGACTGGCGTAGCGATCCGTCCAGCCGAGGCGATCCCAGTAGTCGACGTGGAAGGCCAGCGGCACCAGTCGCCCGGCGTAGTCGGCGCGGCCCCTGAACTGCGACAGACGCCGGTCGGCCGGCGGGCAGCTGTCGCAACCCTCCGAGGTGTCGAGCTCGAGCAGCACCGCGCGCTGCTCGCCGCTTTGCGCCGCGCAGGCGGCGAACACCGGGGGCGCCAGCAAGGCAGCGCACAGGCAGGCCAGGAGCGGTGGGAAAAGTCGTGCTCGATTCATGGTGGGCTCCCGTGGTCGAGAAAAGGCATGAGACAGCCATTGGTCGCGCCTGCTGCGGATTCCTTACGCGCCGCGGCGGCTTGCGCGGGGAGCGTACAATTTGTCGCATGAAACCAGACGCCAGTTACCCGAATTCGGGCCCCGAGACCCCGGCGACCAAGTTCCTGCACAAGCACCAGGTCGCCCATTCCAACCATCTCTACGAGTACGAGGAGCATGGCGGCACCCAGGTGTCGGCGCGCGAACTCAACGTCTCCGAGCACGCCGTGGTCAAGACCCTGGTCATGGAAGACGAGACGGCGCGCCCGCTGATCGTGCTGATGCACGGCGACCGCAAGGTGTCGACCAAGGAGCTGGCGCGCCAGATCGGCGTCAAGAAGGTCGGCCCCTGCAAGCCCGAGGATGCCCTGCGCCACACCGGCTACATGGTCGGCGGCTGCTCGCCCTTCGGCACCAAGAAAGCGCTGCCGGTGCATATGGAGAAATCCATCCTCGACCTGCCGCTGATCTACATCAACGGCGGCCGCCGCGGCTACCTGGTCGGCGTCCATCCGCACGACATCCTGCGCGTGCTGCAGCCGAAGATCGTGGAGTGCGGCCTGGCGTAGACCTCAGGCGCGATCGGCACGCGAGCGTTCGATCTGCACCCCGACGCGGCGCACGCCTTTCATGATGCCCATCTTGGCGATGCTGATCTTGACCCAGGGCGCGCCGAACTCGTTCAACAGTAGGCCGATCACGTATTCGCCGAGCGTTTCCAGCAGGTTGAAGTGACGCGTCGCCAGTTCGGCGCGGATGCGATCGATCACCGCATCGTAGCGGATGGTCTTGTCGATGTCGTCGTCCTGCGCCGCCTCGTCGGGCACGCCGAAGGTCAGGCTGATTTCGAGCGACTGCGGCGCGGCCTTCTCGCGCTCGAAAATCCCGACGTGCGCATCGACCCGCATGTCGTCGATGAAAATGAAGTCCATCCCGCCTCCGTTTAGAATTCAGGCCATTCTAGGGAATCCGCAATGAACCTGCTCGTCTTCGCCGTCTTCGGCTATCTGCTCGGCTCCGTGCCTTTTGCCGTGATCGTCTCGCGCGCCTTTCGCCTGGCCGATCCGCGCAGCTTCGGCTCGGGCAATCCCGGCGCCACCAATGTGCTGCGCAGCGGCAACAAGCTCGCCGCCCTGCTGACCCTGCTCGGCGACGCGGCCAAGGGCTGGCTGGCGATGTTCATCGCCGCAAGAGTTGGCGCTGACGGCACGGCGATTGCCGCGGCCGGCCTCGCCGCTTTCCTCGGCCATGTATTTCCCTTCACCCTCGGCTTCAGGGGCGGCAAGGGCGTGGCGACGGCGCTGGGCGTGCTGCTGGGTTTTTCTGCCGGGCTGGCCGGCATCACCGCCGCGATCTGGCTGGCGGTGGCCGCCATCACGCGCTATTCCTCACTGGCGGCGCTGGTAGCCGCCGCGGCCGCGCCCGTTCTGACCTGGTGGCTGCTGGGCAGAATCGAAAGCACCCTGACTGTCGCACTGATGTGCGCGGTGCTGATCTATCGTCACCAGAGCAACATCAGGAAGCTGCTCGCCGGCACCGAAGGCCGCATCGGCGGCCGCAAATAGCGCAGCGCGGCTCAGTTGCCGCCGGATTTCACCACCGGCGCCGTGCGCAGATGCGGCACATAGGCCTTGTCGACCACGCCGATGTGCTCGACCAGCCAGTTCCTGACCAGGACCATCATCTCATCGCTGACGTCCTGGCGGATCGAATGCTGCTTGATCGTCGCCAGGTCGGCGGAGAAGGCCCGATGCGCGGCGATGTGGGCATCCAGCTCGGGATAGCCGTGCAGGCGCAGCAGCGCTTCTTCGACGGCGAAATGAATGTTCATGAAATTGGTCAGCTCGACGATCGCGAAATGCACGGCCGACCATTTGTCTTCCGTCGAAACCGCCAGTTCGAGGCGCGCCAGGACGTCGAAAAGCACCTGATGCTGCTCGTCGATTTCGTCAATTCCGGTAAGAAGGCTGTCGGTCCAGCTCATTGGCGGCTCCAGGCTCGTTCGCAGCACCCGGGTCATTGTAGCCGTGATTTGAGAATGACCCGAATCAGGCGTGGACAGAATAATCGCCCGTCACAGCGCCGCTTATAATCGCCGTTTGCGACAAGCCCGCGCGCAGCCATTCAATGCAGGATACCCGCCATGGATGATCTGGACTTTTCAGCCAAACCCAGCGCCCCGGTGCGCACGCCGACGACCGAACCCGGTCCCAGGAGCGAGCCAGCCTCTCTCTACGAGCCGAAGCTGGCGCTCGAATTCTTCCGCCTCGCCGGAACCCTGGAACAGTTTCAGGCCGGCCAGCAGATCTTCGCCGAAAACGAAAAAACCTCCGGCTTCTTTTCGAAGGGCGCCCGCATCTATCTGCTGCTGGACGGCGACGTAATGCTGACGCGGGCCGGCAAGCCACTGGACCTGGTGCCGCCCGGCGAGATCTTCGGCGAAATGGCGGCGATCGCCGAAACGCCGCGCAGCGCGACGGCCACGGCGCGCAAGAACTGCCGCGTGCTGTCGCTCGACGAACAGCAGTTCGTCGCATCGCTGCAACGCATGCCCGATTTCGCCCTGATGCTGATGAGTGTGCTGGCCCAGCGCCTGCGCCGCGGCCTGGCGCGACTGGCCGCGGCGCAGAAGACCAGCACCGAGGTGCTGGAACACAGGAACACGCTGGACAGGAAAATGCTGACCGAATTGCAGCATGCGCTGGGCGACCCGACGCCCAGCGCGGCCAGCGCCGGTCAGACCGTGGTCACCAAGGGCGCCGTGGGCGCCTGCATGTTCGTCGTCACCGAGGGGCGCATTGCGATTTCGGTCGACGGCTCGGTGATCGAGCATGTCGGGCCGGGCGGCGCCTTCGGCGAAATGGCGCTGGTCGACCGCACCGGCCGCTCGGCCACCGCGACGGCGGAAACCGACAGCGCCTGGCTGCTGATCGGGCGCAATGAATTTCTCGCCATGGTCAAGTCGCGGCCGGCCTTCGGCATCGCGCTGATGCGCTCGATGAGCGCACGCGTGCTGCACATCGGAAAACTGCTCGGCGCCTGAAAGCCGCGGCCGAGGTTCAGGAAATCTGGTCGAGCGGCCAGCGCGGGCGCACGGCGAAAGCGCCGCCGCGATGCGGCGCCTCGCCCTGCAGCAGTCGCTGGCTGCCGGCGAAAGCGATCATCGCGCCGTTGTCGGTGCACAACTCCAGCGCCGGGTA
>JAXMJU010000279.1:0-4381 GCA_034376265.1 Sulfuritalea sp. | reverse complement strand
TGCTCCGGCCGCAGCTTGGCGACCTCGCGCAATTCACCGGCTCCGCTCTGCAAGATTTCACGAAACCGCCCCGGTGCCTGATGCGACAGCGCCTCGAGCGTGTCGGCTGTGAGGCTGGGGTTCTGTTCAATCAGGCCCGAGACGAATCCGCGCGAGAACGCGCCAGGCTCATCCCCGGCCATCGATGGCTCGTCGACCGCCTCCCAGCCGGGCGGCAGGGGCGGCAATGCCTCCGGCCCGCGGGCGACGGGCTCGTCCACGGGCTCCCAGCCTGCCGGCGGGGGCGGCAGGATGCTTGGATCGAGACGCTGGTTCATTCAGTCACCGGGACCCATTGGCCGTCGCGGACCTCGAACACCTGCTCCTCGCCCGTCTCCGGGTTGCGGAATCGCTTGCGCACCGGCTGCCCTTCCATCGCGTCTTCCGCCTGCGGGGATGGCCGTCCCTGTGCCGATGCCCCACGGCCCATGAGGTTGCGCACCAGTTCCGCCTTGTGGTCGTTCACCCGCTGTTCGATTTCGTCTCTGCCACGGCCGAAGGGGTCGATGGTCTCGCGGAACTTGGTTACCGCCTTCTCGATGTCGAGCAGCATCTTGCGGTCCGACCTGTCGCCCTTGCCGCTGGTTTCCTTCGTCTGGGCACGGATGCGCGCGATGTCGGCTTGCAACTTCTCCTGGTCGAGCGCCCGTTCGCCCGGGATCGCCGCGGCCTCGGCCTCGAGCTTGGAGATCTCGGCCTTGGTCTTCTGGCGCTTGAGCGCGGCATCCTCGTCGGGGAACTGCTGTTGCACCCACTGGTCGAGGCTGAGGTACTGAGACAGGAACAGATCGGTCACGCCGGTCTGGCGGGCTTGATCGGCCATCTCCTCGGTGATCGTGCCATCCTTGACCAGGCGCCCGAGGACAACCTCGGCGGCCTCCTGGCGCTGCGGGCCCTGCGGCACATACGAGAGCTCGCGCGCCGCCTCGCCCAGGGCCTTCGCCCGCTTGGTCGCCTTCTTCTTCTCCTTGGCGTCCTCGATCGAATCGAACGCCTCCTGGAATTGTGCCTCGAGCTCGGGATAGCCGGTCAGGGCTTGCGAGGCATCGGGGTCGCCGGATTTCAGTCCCTCCCGGTAGCCTTGCACGGCGTTCGATCGGCCCTGCTCGTCGCGGAGCTGCAGGCCGGACAACTGGCTCTGGGCCTGGAGGCCTTTGGTTCTGGCGGCGGCGGCGGCGATGCCGGGAAGGTCGATCTGCGGCGGCCGGACCTGCATGGCAAGAAGTTGGCTCATACCATGTACCCTCCGGGATTGTAGTTGGGGTTGGCGAACGCTCCGACCGGCAGGCTGCCGGAGTAGGCGCTTCCGGGCTGCATCATGTTGTAAAAGGCATAGTTGGTCGCCGCGTTGCCGAGCGACTGGTTGACGGCGTTGGTGGCCCCGACGGTGCCTGCGGCCGAGGCCTCCCCGGCCTGCAACTGGCTTTGCGCCACGCCCTGCCCGGTCTGCAAGGCACCGGCGGCCGTTCCGGCGGCCGAGGACTGGCCCAGCCCGGCGAGGTTCGCCAGGCGATCGAGGTAGGAACCGAAGTAGCGCGAACCGATGTCGGCGCCGACCTCCATGACGCGGCGCGTGTGGCCGCCTGACAAGAGGTTGCCGCGCGCCGCCGCCGAGCGGTCGAGCGCGGTGATCGCCTCGCGGCTCGCCACCTGATAGTCCGGCGAGTTGCGGAAGGCTTCGAGCGAGGATTCGCTGAAGGCCTGGCCGCCCTCGCTGCCCGGGCGCTGGATGCCGTACATATCGGCCAGCGAGAACAGCGCCTGCTTGCCCGTCTTGCGGAACGGATTCAGGTCGCCGCGCGCTATCTCGAACATCTGCAGCTGGGTTTCCGTGCCCTTTTTGGCGGCGCTCTTCTGCGCCTTCGACGCCTTGCTGGCACCGAAGATCGCTGCGCCGCCACCGATCACTGAGGCGCCAAGAATGGCTGCTGCGGTTCCTATCGCCATGGATTGTTCTCCTTAAAGCGTCTTGACGAACTGCTCTTCGAGGGGCGAGTAGCCGAGCCGGCGGTAGAGCGCTGACACCTCCGGGGAGGGTGAGATCATTACCGACTGCGTGAGATTGTTGGCGCGGGCCCAATCCTCGGCCGCGTGCAACAGCCTGAGACCGATGCCGCGATACTCCGGCTCGACCCACCAGAAGAGCTCCGACATAACCGGCTCGCCAGAGTAGATGTGCAGCGTGGCGATAGCGCCGATCATGCCCACCGCCCGGCCATCCCGTTCGGCCAGCAGGACGAGCGCGCTCGGGGAATCGATCAACGTTCCCAACGTGGCGGTGATGGCATCGGCCTTGGCCTTGATCCTCTCCCGGTACTCCGAAAGCTCGTTGAACCGCATGCCCATCTCGACCATGCGCGGAATGTCGTCGGCGGTCGCCTCGCGAATTGTCATTTGCCTGCCGATCGAAGCTGAGGCATGCTGGCCGAAACCGGGGATGCAGCCATGCCAATGAGACTGCTTTTCGTGGGGGCTCTTGTCGTCGCCCTTTCAGGCTGCGTATCGCAGTTTGCCACGGGGTACGTCGGTAAGACGGCGCTTGATCTGGAACTCGAACTCGGCCAGCCGACGAACGTCGTCGCACTGCCGGAAGGCCGTCGCGCCTATCAGTATTATTGGGGCGGCGGCACTTTCATTGCCCCTCAAACCACGACCGGGTCTGTCAACGTCGTCGGCAATACGGCTCTTGTGACCTCGACCACCACCCCATCCATCGCAGTCACTTCGGAAGGCTGCCTTGTGAATTTCATTGCCGAGCAGCGCGGCGAAGAATGGCTAATTGTCGACGCTCGCTGGCCCGCGCGCCTGTCCTGTTGACGCCTGCTTCAGGCCGCGTCAGCAAGCGCCGCCGCGTAGAAATCCCCGTCCCTGACAATCAGGACGGAGCCAGCAGCCCTGATCGCCAGCGGCTCCTGCATGACGAGCTCAGCAGGCTCGTCCTGACTGAAAGCCGCCCAGCGGCTGTTGAACACGAGGCCCTTGCCGGTCTGGCCGCCGAGGATCATTTCCCATGCCGCGCCGACGTAGCGGTCACGGGCAAGATCGGGCTCACTTGGTTGCACGGACGCGCCGAGGCGCTCATGTTCGCTATCCAGCTTTTCGTGAAACCAGCGGCCCCGTTCGACAAGGCCAGGAGCATCGCGCATCCAGTGCTGGATCAGCAGCGTATAGACGTCGGCAGGCACAACCTCGCCGCCGAGCGCCCAGCCCCGACGGTTGGTCATTTCGTAGGTAAAGCCCAGCGACTTGGCGAGCACCTTCGCTGCGGGGTTCCCGCGCGGGCACCAAGCTATGATCTCGACGGCATCGGTGCGGGTGAAAAGCCAATGTCTCGCAGCGGTGGCAAACGCGGTTCCCCATTTTCCGCGGCCAGCTTCGAGAAACATCGGATGGGCGGCATAAAGCCCCGGCATGTGGTGGTGAAACACGATGGCGCCGTGCTCGCCGGACAGGCAGATATTGCGGTGGTCGGCGACGAGCGGAGCGAGATCGAGCGGCGGCTCCAGGAAGCCCATCACGTTCGGGAGCACGGCGGGATCGTTCGCAACGCGGTTCAGCCATACGGCGTCGGTCTCGCGCGTGAGCCCGGCAAGGGTGCGGTGAAGGTCGGAAAGCGGGGTGCTCATCGAGGCCTCAGGGGTGGACGATGATGTTGACGGAGCCGCCGTTGAAGGTGTCGGTGCCGCTGCGGGTGATGCGAACCCGGTCCAGTTCGCCCGCCATGGAGATGCGCCCGCCGCCGTAGGCCGCCAGCGTCGGCGATCCGCCGATCCTGACGGCATGGCTGGCGACCCACACGTTGCCGGTGGCCCTGGTGAGCCGCATCGTGCCGGCGACGGTTTGATCGGCGGCGCTGCGGTTGACGAGAAAGCCAGCTGTGGAGGAGATGACGGTGCCGTTCAGATCGGACGAACTGACGTAGCCGCTGGTCTCCACCCCACCCACACTGCCCACCTGCACCAGCAGGTCGTCGGTGCCGTCCAGGCTCACGTTGCTGAAGGCGATGACGATCTCGTTCACGCCCGCCGGGATCTTGAGGAAGTCGACGGAGGTGCCGCTGGTGGTGTTCTGCGAGGTGTCGGGCTTCGGGGTCGGGGCCACGCCGAAGGCGCGCCAGCGGCTCGCCGTCGCGTCGTAGACCAGCATGACGGACTGGCCGGGATAGAGCACGAGGTTGGGCTTGCCGATCAGGATGCGGTTGGCCGCGGTCGAGGATGCGTTGTCTTCCGCCAGCGTGATCTTGTCGGCCGTGGCGATGTTCTCGAACAGGACGATGCGCCCGGCCTCGCCGCCGGCCAGGCCGGTGATGGTTACGTCGTCGGAGGCATCCTGGCGCAGGATG
>JAXMJU010000278.1:0-15912 GCA_034376265.1 Sulfuritalea sp. | reverse complement strand
CATGCAGGAGGTTGGCATTCAGCGTGTCGGTCATGGTGGTCAGGGTCGCCGACGCGCCGGTACCGGCCGCGTTGCTGATCACGATCGAGTACTGCACGATGGCGCCCGGAATGTTCTTCGGGCTGGCGATGCCGTTGAGCGGATCGCACAGCACCGCGACGGTCTTGGCCACGGTGACCACCGAGGAGACGACGCGGTAGGCATCCTGCGCAATGCCGATGCCGTCGCGCGCTGTATTGGCTGCAAAGGGGTCGGACAGGACGTTGGCCGGATCGGCGAACACGATGTCGACGCCCGCCGTATCGGCCCCCACCGTCGGCAGGACCACCGTGGTGGTGCCGCTCGTGGTGGTGGTGGCGGCCAGCGTGACGACGGCCTGCTGGCCGTTGGTCGCTCCGGCCGGCACGGTCACCAGCACGAACACGGCGACCGTGGCGTCCGGCGCCAGGGTGGAGATTGCCGACGCCAGGTCGACGCCGGCGTCATAGACGCCATTGCCGTTGGCGTCCACGAATACGGCCGAAATCGTGACGTCGATGTCGTCCGCCACGCCGAACAGGGTCGGCCCGGTGGCGTTCGCCGCGGCCAGGTTGTAGCCCTGAGCCGTGTTGCCGGTATTGGTGACGCTGAAGGTGGTGATCTGGTTGGTGGCGCCCGGACTGACACTGGTGACGGTGCTGTTGCTTTCAACCACGGTCAGGTTGACCTTGTTGTCCACCACGAAGCTCGTGGCCGTGCCCGCGCCCAGGGAATTGCCGGTCGGCGAGGAGCCGATCGCGGTTTGGGCGACGCCGCCCACCGAGTAGTTGAGGGTGGCCAGGTTACTGACCACGGTGCCGGATGCCGTACCTGCCGCCAGGGCGCCCTGTGCGGCGAGCCCGAGCACGGCGGCGGCGATGATGCGCAGGGCAAACCCCGTGCTTGCTTTCGCGGTATTACGTTTCATGGCGATTCTCCTTTGAAGGCGTTGCGGGCGATTTACACCCGGTAATGTCTGGAATTGCTTGCGGCTTGCGGGCGGACGGCGACATCAGCGCACCACCGCGCGGAAGCCGACTTCGCCGGATTTCCCGGCGGCGAACTGGCCCGGAAGCGTCCAGCGGATGTGGGTGTATTCGTCGGGCAGCGCGACACGTGGCCTGCCGTCGGCACCCTTGACCCGCAGCTTTGCGGCGAGGTCGTAGCTCTTGCCGCCATCGGCCGAGAAGGCGATTTGCGTGTCCTTGCCGAAGGCGCTGCCGGCCTTGTAGCCGGTTTCCTTCGGTATCGGGTTGTCGATCACGAGTTCCTGCGCCGGCTTGCCGCTGAGGTTTTCCACACGGTTGGTGAATATCACCTCGGTGCCGGGAATCGCCCGCTCCAGCGACGTGCGCTTGATCCGCTTCGTGCCGTCGCTGGCGACGACCTCGATTTCCGTCTCGGCAATGCTGGTGATGCGGATTCCTGCATCGGCGGCGGCCAGATCGAAGGACGCGGCCCCCAGCAACAGGAGCAGATTGGCGGTGAGCAGCAGACGGGTTTTACGCATGGCGGTCTCCTTCTTCAGTCGATGATTGCGCGCAGGGTGATCAGGATGTTGGCCGGGGCCGCAACATTCCCCAGCGCAACGGATACGGTTCGGGTGGCGACGATGTATTGGGCGTTGTCGGCATCGGCGGCATCGCTGCGGGCCAGGCCATTCACCGCGATGCTGCCCGGCACATAGGTGGTGCCGGCCGGCAGCGGATCGGTGATCGTCAGGTTGCTGGCGGTGCCGGCGCCGGAAAGCGTCGTGGCGATGCGATAGGTCAGCACCGAGCCGGACATGACGACGGCCGTGCCTTGCGGATCGAGCACGCTTTGCACGGTCTTGGCGATCAGCAGGCCGATGCCGCTGGCGATCATGATGCCGGTGGCGTTGGCCTGGGCGCCGGAACTGCCGACCACGGCGAAGCCGCCGCCCTGGCCCAGACCGGCCAGGCCAGTGCCCGGTGCGGCACCGGCGGCGCCCGGCGTCAGTGCCGCAGCATTCAGCAGCACCTTGCCTTGCGCGTTGGCGGCAACGCTCGGGGTATCGGAGATGACATAGACAATCAGGCTGGCATCGGGCGCCAGTGCGGGATCGTTGGTGCCTGCCACGTAAGCCGTGTCCGCGTTCGGGCCGCTGGCCTGGAAGCCGGCCTGCAGGCCGCTTTCGAGATAGATCGAGCCGATGCTGCCGTTTTGCGGCGTGTAGTTCCCCGGCGGCAGGGGCGGCGGGCCGTTGATCCGGGCCAACGCGAAGGACTCGCTGCCATTGCCGGCGTTGGTCAGCAGGAAGCTCAGCACGCTATCGCTCGCCGGCGTGCTGACGGCCACCGGCGCGGCGTCCTGCCAGGTCAGCAACGGCTGGATGACTTCATCGACGCGCAAGGTCACGGTGTTGCTGGTCGCGACGGCCGGCACCCCGGGGCCGACCATGTAGCTCAGTGACGCCGAGTTGGCAATGCTGGTTCCGGCCGGCGTGCCGAGTGCCCAGACGGCCTGTGCCGCCATCAACACCGAACCGGTGCACAGGCCGAGCAGGCGCCTGGGGAAGTTCGACTTTGGGCGGGCAGTGCAGCGCATGGCCACTGCTCAGGCGGCCTTGGCGACCGCCGGCGGCGTCGCGCGCAACTTGCCCTTGATCTCGCGCAGGGCCGTGCGCAACCCTTCTTCGATAACCGGGTGATAGAAGGGCATCTCCAGCATCTGCGTCACGGTCATCTTGTTCTGCAGCGCCCAGGCCAGCAGATGCGCCAGATGCTCGGCGGCCGGGACCAGCATTTCCGCGCCCAGGAAGCGCCCCGTGGCCGGATCGGCATAGACGTTCAGCAGGCCCTTGTTCTTCAGCATGATGCGCGAACGGCCCTGGTCCTCGAAGCTCGCCTGGCCGGTCACGAAGCTGCCGGCTTCGAGCAAATCAAAACCGCTGCCGACGATGGCGATCTGCGGATCGGTGAACACGATGCCGATCGGTACGCGGCGCAGGACCGGGGTCACCTTGCTACCCAGCGCCAGTCGCGCCGCATTGCGCCCGGCAATCCGCCCTTCGTCGGCCGCCTCGTGCAGCAGCGGGATGAAGTTGTTGGCGTCGCCGGCGATGAAAATCGGGCTGGCCCCGCTTGCGCTGAGCGTGCGGGTGGTCGCGGGATCGAAGGCCGGCACACCTTTCGCATCGAGCCTGATACTGGTCTGGTCAAGGCCGATGTCCGACACATTGGGCGCGCGACCGGTGGCGGCGAGGACATAGTCGAAATGCTCGACTCTCGATATTCCGTCCGCCCCCTTGCGTCGAAGCGCGACCCGATCGCCGTCGCGTTCCATGGACTCGACGTGGGCGTCGGGCTCCAGCGTGAATTCGCGGTTGAAGGCGGCCACCGCGTAACTCAGGATTTCCGGATCGCCGAGGGGACCGACGCGGCCGCCGCGGCCGAGCACGACGACATGCACGCCCAGGCGATGCAAGGCCTGACCCAGTTCCAGCCCGACGATCCCCGGCCCCATCACGGCCACCGACCTGGGCAGGTCGTGCCAGTTGAAGACGTCGTCGCTGATGATCAGGCGATCGCCCAGGGATTTGAACGTATCCGGGTAGGTGGCGCGCGAGCCGGTGGCGATGACGCTGCCCTTGCACCGGATCAGGGTGTGATCGGCCACGGCTATCGTATGCTCGTCCCTGAACACGGCATGACCGAGCAGGCGATCCGTCTCGGGAATATCCTGCACGTCGCTCAGCACGAAGCCGACAAAGCGGTCACGCTCGCGCCTGACCCGCTCCATCACCTCGCCGCCGTCGATGCGCACCACGCCATCGACATGGATGCCGAAGCCCGGCGCCTTGTCCACCGCGTCGGCGGCCTCGGCCGCGGCGATCAGCAGCTTGCTCGGCATGCAGCCGACGCGCGCGCAGGTGGTGCCGTGATCGCCGCCCTCGACGATGACGACACTCGCTCCCGCGGCCTTGGCCGAGCGATAGGCGGCCAGGCCGGCCGTGCCGGCACCGATGATTGCGACGTCGACCTGCAGGGTTTGCATGATTCAGCCCTCCCGGCGCGCATCAGGCGCCGCAAGATAGGTTTCGAGTTCGTCGGCGCCGCCGATCAGCCTGCCGCCGATGAAGACCTGCGGCCAGGTGCCGCGACCGGACACGGCGCGCAGCGTGCTGCCGCGGATGTGCCCGCCCAGGCTGATCTCCTCGTAGTGCAGCCCGCCTGCCGCCAGCAGCGCCTTGGCCCGCGCGCAGTGCGGGCAGCCGGGCTTGGCGAAGATCACCACCGGTTGCGGAATGACCGCCTGCGGATTGACGTAGTTGAGCATCGTGTCGGCATCGGAGACCTCCAGCGGGTCGCCGGCCGACGCGGGCTCGATAAACATCTTCTCGATCACGCCATCCCTGACCAGCATCGAATAGCGCCAGGAGCGCTTACCGAAGCCGATGTCCGACTTGTCCACCAGCAGGCCCATGCCGGCCGTGAATTCGCCATTGCCGTCCGGCAGCAAGGTGATGTCTTCCACCTGCTGGTCGCGCTTCCATTCGTTCATGACAAAGGCGTCATTGACCGCCAGGCAAACGATCTGGTCCACGCCGTTGGCCTTGAAGCTGGGCACCAGCTCGTTGTAGCGCGGCAGATGCGTGCTCGAGCAGGTCGGCGTAAAGGCGCCGGGCAGGGAAAAGACGACGACGGTGCGGCCCTTGAAGATGTCGTCGCTGCTCACGTCCCGCCACTGCTCGTCGGCGCGGGTCTTGAATGTCACCTTGGGAACAGGTCTTCCTTCGAGACTCTGGGCCGTGGGTAGCTTCGGTAGGCTTGGCAGCATGGATACTCCTGAGTGATTGACGCTGGGGCGGACCTGCAACGGTCGCGGACGAGCCAAAGTTGGTGCACGACGGACGAAACGCCCCGAATCTACCGGTCATGCCATTTGTGGTCTGTACGCCAGCGCACAGCGCGCCGCGCCTGGATGTCGAAAATCACGGCAAGGATTTACGCCGCCCGGTGGGGAAGTTTCCCGATCGCCGCGTAATGCGTGATGAGGTCACATTCGATGCGCAAAAAAATGATTGCAAGTCTCTCGGTCGTCGCCGGACTGGCGGCAGGCGCATATGCGATTCCGGCCGCTGCGGCAATTCCTGCGGCGCCCAGCGCGGCCCCGGCCAGCAAGCCGGCGCCGGCTCCGCTCGATGCGGCACATGAGCCTGCGCCGGATGCCTTGCTGAGCGCGGCCACAGCGGTGGTGATTGCCCGGCTCAAGGAAGACGGCAAACCGAACGCCACGACGACGATCGCCGAACTGATGGAAACGATCATCGCGCCCCTGTTCGACTTTCGCCACATGACCCAGCTCGCCGTGGCGCGCAACTGGAAACTTGCCTCGGCCGAACAGCAGGACTCCCTGGTGGCCGAGTTCAGGGTGCTGCTGGTGCGTACCTACTCGGCGGCACTGGTGAATTTTCGCGACGAGGTGATCGCCTACAAGCCACTGTCACTGACCGCGGGCGCATCCGATGTCACGGTCAAGTCGACCGTGAAGAAGCCCGGGGTCGAGCGCATGAGCATCGATTACGACATGGAAAGGAAGACGAACGGCTGGAAGGTGTACGACATTCGTGTTGCCGGCATAAGCCTGACCACGACCTATCGCTCCTCCTTTGCCGAGATCATTCGCGAAGGCGGCGTGGACACTCTGATCAGGTACCTCGTGGCGAAGAACCGCCAGTCACGCGCCGGACTCAGGTCCGACGACAGCGAGGCCAGGGGCCTGATCCTGCTCTACGGGGTCGCCCCCAGCCTGCTGCGCGGCCATCGCTAGGGCACCTGACCGCCGCCGTTTCATCAAGCCAATTCAGCGAATTGGTGGGCTTATGGGGGTCAAATGTACGCCAGCGCACGGAAGGATTCTGGGATACCATGCACAGTGGCTATTGCAAGTGCGATCCCTTTCCAACAAAGAACGACAGGACTAGTCATGTTGAAGAAAAAGCTATTTACCGTTGCCTTGTTGGCCTTGAGCCCCAGCGTCTTCGCACAGGAACCGCCAAGCGCCGGCCAATTGCAGCAGATTCCCCCCGCTCCGGTCCCGCAGAAATTCGAACCCAATGTCGAGGTCGAGCCCCGCGGCATTACGGCTACGTCAGAAGCCGACACCGTCAAGGTACTCATCAAGAGCTTGAAGGTGACGGGCGCGCAGGTGTATTCGGAAGCCGAGTTGCTCGCGCTCACCGGCTTCACGCCGGGCAGTGAACTGACGCTCACCGATCTGCGTGGCATGGCGTCGAAGATCGGCGATCACTACCGCGCCAATGGCTACTTCGTCGCCCAGGCCTACCTGCCGGCGCAGGATATCAAGGATGGCGCAGTCACCATCGCCGTGATCGAGGGTCACTACGGAAAGGTCACGCTGAACAACCAGACCCGGTTCTCGGATGGTCAGGCCAATGGTCTTCTTGCCGGCTTGAACCAGGGCGACGTGATCGAGTCAGAGCCACTCGGTAACCGTCTGCTGCTGCTGTCCGACGTTCCCGGGGTGGATGTCAAGGCTGCCCTGGTGCCTGGCGCCTCGGTGGGCGCCTCCGATCTCATCGTGAACCTCACGCCCGGTCCCACCGTCTCCGGCGAAGTCGATCTCGACAACGCAGGCAATCGCTACACCGGCGAGTACCGCCTGGGAGCGACGGTCAACCTCAACAACCTGGCAGGGCGTGGCGACGTTGCCTCGCTGCGCGCGATGACTTCGGGATCGGGACTGAACTACGCCCGCGCTTCATACCAGATGCAGTTCGGCAAAGCCACGGCCGGGGTCGCTTACAGCGGCCTGAAATACAAACTGGGTGAAGAATTCGAAAGTCTGCAGGCCCACGGCACGGCGGAGATCGCCAGCATCTATGGCAGTTATCCGCTGATCCGGTCGCGCAACAGCAATCTCAACGCCGGCCTGGTCTACGAAGACAAAACATTTCAGGACAAGGTGGACTCCACCACCCCGCCGGGGCTGACCGACAAGAAGGCCCAGGTCCTGTCGGCCAGCCTCTACGGCAATCAGCGCGACCGCTTTGGTGGCGGCGGCGTCACCAGTTATGCGCTGACCTGGTCCACCGGTGAGATCGACATCGAAACGCCTGCCGCACGGATCATCGACGCGGCCACGGCGCAATCCAATGGTCATTTCGACAAGCTCGGCTTCAGGCTCGCGCGTCTGCAACGCCTTACCGATTCGGTCTCGCTTTCCGCCGCGCTGAACGGCCAGTTCGCCTCGAAGAATCTCGACTCCTCGGAGAAGATGGAGCTGGGCGGCATGTACGGTGTGCGCGCCTACCCGGAAGGTGAGGCTTACGCGGATGAAGGCTATGTATTGAATCTGGAAGCCAGATACCTGCTGCCGAAATTCTCCCAGACCATGCCCGGACAGATGCATTTGATCGGCTTCGTCGATACCGGCAGCGTGAAGACAAACAAGAATCCCTGGGTACCCGGGGACAACACCCGGACCCTCAGCGGTGCCGGCGTAGGGGTCAACTGGACAGACCCCAACAATTTTGTGGCGAGGGCCTATTACGCCGTAAAACTGGGCAATGAGAAGCCGACATCAGCCCCGGACAAGTCGGGCCGCTTCTGGTTCCAGCTCGTCAAATACTTCTGACGACGGCATCCGCAACGAACGTCGACTGACGTTCTCCTCCTTCCCGGCCCCAGCAGCGGCACGCACCGCTCCTGGGGCCGGTTTTCGTTGACTGCGGCGATCAAAGTTACCCCACCTGCGTAAAACCAGGCCCGCCGGAATCCGGCGTCGGCAGCGGAAAGCGGCTCGCCATATGTTCCCCATATGTTCGCCAACGCACTGAACCTCTCGCGGGCAATGCGTATAAATACTCATCTACAAATACCTCGCGGCTGGCTGAATCGGGCTGGACACGTGCTTCGACAACTACGGAGAGACATCATGAACCGCATCTACCATTCAGTCTGGAACGACAAGACCGGCACCTTTGTTGCCACGTCCGAAATCACCACCAGCGCGGGCAAGAAATCGTCGCCCGGCGCAAGCGCCAGGGTGGGCGCAGTGGTAGGGAGCAACACGCGCTTCGTCCTGAAATCCTTCGCCGTTTCCGTGATGATGGCGTTCTGCGCAAATGTCTACGCCCTGCCCGTGGGTGGCGTGGTTACCGAAGGTGGCGCCAGCATCAACAGTTCAGGGGCCAGCACAACCATCACCCAGTCGAGTCAGAACGTGGCCATCAACTGGCAGAGCTTCAACATCGGCGCGACGGAAGCGGTCCAGTTCATTCAGCCCAACAGCAGTTCGGTCGCCCTCAACCGGGTGCTCGGGCCCGATCCTTCAAGCATATTCGGCAGCCTGACGGCCAACGGCAAGGTGTTCCTGGTCAATCCGCACGGCGTCCTGTTCGCCAGGGGCGCGCAAGTCAATGTCGGCGGCCTGGTCGCCTCCACCCTCAACATCACCGACGGCGACTTCATGGCCGGCAGATACCGGTTTGCCGGTAACAGCACCGCTGCGGTACTCAATCAGGGCACGATCAACGCCGACGGCGGCTCTGTCGCCCTGCTCGGCGCCGAAGTCGGCAACGACGGCATCATCCTCGCCCGGCTGGGCAGCGTAGCGCTGGCGGCTGGCAATGCCATGACCCTCGACGTCGCCGGCGACGGCCTGCTCAGCGTCGCGGTAAGCGAGGGTGCGGTCAATGCACTGGTGCAGAACGGCGGCCTGATCCATGCCGACGGCGGCAACGTACTGCTGACCGCGATGGCGGCGGGAGACCTGCTGCAAAGCGCGGTGAACAACACCGGCGTGATCCGGGCGCAGACCATCGAGAACCACAACGGCACGATCCGGTTGCTGGGCGATATGCAAAGCGGGACCATGAACATCAGCGGCACGCTCGACGTTTCCGGCGCCGGCACTGGCCAGACCGGCGGCGATGTCACCGTGACAGGCCACCATGTCGGCCTGTTCGACGCCGAAATCAATGCCTCCGGCGATGCCGGCGGCGGTACCGTGCTGGTCGGCGGTGGCTACCAGGGCAACAACCCCGCCGTACAAAACGCCGCCGCGACCTACATGAGCGCGGATTCCACGATCAATGCGGATGCCCTCACCAATGGCAACGGCGGCACGGTCATCCTCTGGTCCGACGAATCGACGCGCGCCTACGGCAGCATCACGGCGCGCGGCGGGGCGCAGGGCGGCAACGGCGGCCTGATCGAAACATCCGCCCACTGGCTGGATACGGCTGGAATCATGATTGACGCCAGCGCGCCGAATGGCAAGGCCGGCACGTGGCTGCTCGACCCGGCCGACATAACGATCAGCGCTGGCATAACGGCCGGCATACCGGTGGGGCCGATCGCCATCTACGCACCGGATTCCGGCATGAACGCGTCGAACCTGAATACCACCAACCTCCGAACCGCCCTGGAGGCAGGTGGTGGCACCAATGTCACCATCACCACGACCAACACCGGCGCCGCCGGGACACCTGCACCCGCAGGAATACCCACCCCGAGCGGACTCGGTGATATCACCATAGCCTCGGCGCTCACCTGGACGCCAGTGACCACCGCGACGCTCACCTTGAACGCCGCTGGCGACGTTAACATCAACGCGGCAGTGAGCACGACCCGGGGCAGCCTGGAGGTTTGCTGCGGCCGGGACATCAACGTGAACGCGTTGATTACAACCGACGGCGTGGTCGCCACCCCCAACACCGGCGGCAATGTCTTGTTGAGCGCCGGTCGCGATGTAAATATCGTGAGGGCAGCTGCGACCATACCCTTGCCCGATAAAAACCTTACGGGCATCACGACCACCAGCGGCAATATCGAGATTTGCGCCGGACGGGACATCAACCTGGACAATACCTTCGACGGCGCTGCTCTGCTTACGCTGAACAACAGCGTGGCCGACTCCGTTGTTCCCACCGGTCCGGTTACGCCCCGCGGCATGACGCTGATAGCCGGCACCAACGGCACCGGACCGGGGGCGCTGGCCGGCACCCTGAAAATAGGCGTTGGCACCATCATCACCGTCACCGGCCCGGCAGGTATCTCGCCGATCAACATTTTCTACAACCCGACTTTGTACACGACACCGACGGATTACTCGGGCTTCTTCGCCACCGGCAACGGCGGCCCGTATGTGCAATACATGCTGGTGTTCCCTGAAGTAGCGACCAAGACCGAGGACGGCAACACCACGGCCGCCTTTACCGGCGCATTGAAGGGTCTCCCGCCCGGCGTTGTCCTGGCGCTTCCGGGCACGGCGGATTTCGAGTCCACAGGCACGGGCGTCAACAAGACCGTCTTCTTCACCGGCGCCACCCTTACGCAAGGCCCGGTCGCGGTAGGCGGCCTGGGAATCAACTACGACTTTGCGAAGACCTGCTGCGGACCGGCCGGCGCGAGAACCACCGGGACCATCATCGCGGCGTTGCCGCCGATTCCCCCGGTGCCGCCGGTCGTGATACCCGAAGCCGCTCCCGAGGAAATGATGGGGCCGGAGTATCTCGCGCCGGCCGCAGTCCTTGGCATCGCGCCCAGCCTGATGCCCAACATCGAACTGGCGGGCTTGCCGCCGCAGTTGTCGAGCATCGCGCCGGTCGTTGCGCAATTTGAAGCCCCGCCACCGGTCGTACTCGGGGTCAAGAATCCGCCCCCGGTTGCGGAAGAACCGCCGCCGGTCTACGTGCCGCCTGTGCGTCCGCGCAAGCAGGATCGCAACTAGGGGCCCTCCGGGCCGCCGACCGATGACACATGCGCGGCGGGCTCTTGCGTGCCTGCTGGCGGCCGGACTGGGCAGCTTGCCGGCCTGGGCAGGCGACATCGCTGCGGCACCGACGGCAGCCCCGCTGCCGGTAGCGGTGCGTATCGCCATCGCTACTACGGTCGAGCTGGAGCCGGTCCTGGTGCAACGGCTCAAACACGCCGGCTTCGAGCGGGAAAGTGCCTCGCGCGACGCGCGCGCCGTGGCTCACTGGGTGGTCGACTCGGGCGACAGTCAGGGCATGCCTTTCGCGATTGTCGACAAGAAGGACGCCAAGGTATTCGTCTTCGATGCCGACGGCCACCTGCGCGGTGCGGCTCCGGCGCTGCTCGGCCTGGCAGTGGGTGACGACACCGTTCCCGGCATCGGCAACCGCGCCCTGTCCAGCATCCTTCCCGCGGAACGCACGACGCCGGCCGGCCGCTTCGTGGCCTCGCTGGACCGCAATCTGCAAGACAAGGAAATTCTCTGGGTGGATTACGGCGGCGCCATTTCCATGCATCCGGTGGTCAGCGCCAAGCCCGCCGAGCGGCGCCTGCAACGCATGGCGACGCTGACCCCGCTCGACAACCGCATTTCCTACGGTTGCATCAATGTGCCGGCGCAGTTTTTCAACATGGTTGTGCGTCCGGCCTTTACCGGGACCAGCGGCATCGTCTATGTGCTGCCGGAAACCCGCTCGGCGCAGATACTCTTCGGATCCTATGAGGTCGCGGCGCCTGCCGGCCTGTAGGGCGGATCGTAGAGCGGACTTCGGTCCGCCACCCATCCTGGCCGGCTGACGCCGGCCCTGCAGGACTTCAGCAACGGGTCACCAGTCGCAGCGCGAACGCATGATGGCCGCGGCCCTCTCGACCACGGCCGCGCGCTCGGCGACTGTCGTGTTGCGCCAGATCGCGAAGCAGTTCGCGGCAGTTTCGAGCGCAGTCTGCAGTTGTTGGTCGCTGAGTTCCGCGAAGGCCTGCCGGATTTCAGCATCGCTGGGATTGGCACTGAGGTTGGCACTGGGCTCGGTCATGGCTGCGTCCTCTGGCAAGTGGGTGCTGCGGAAGTAAGCAATTGCCATTGTTCGCGCTTCATCCCCGCTGATCTGTTCGCCAGCGCACATCGGGCGTCAGGGCGCCCGGAATTCTTTGCGCGCGCGCAAATACTCCTTGCGCTTCATGGCGAGGTATTCGCCCTGCTCCAGTTCATGCAACTGGCGTGGATGCCGCTCGATCGCGGCGAACCAGTCATGCAGGCTTTTTTCAAGCCGCGCCTGGGGCGGCGTGGACAAGGCGCCGAGATAGGACTCGATCGCCAGGTAATAGCGCAGGGTGTTGCGTTCCACCAGGCCGCGCATGCCGCCGATGTAGATCGGTCGGCCATCGGACTGTTTGCCTGCGATGGTGAAGCCCAGCTTGTCGCTGGCTAGGGTGCCCAGATAGGCCTGCATCGCCACCCTGCCGGCAAAGCCATAGCCGTAGGAATAGGCCAGATGCAGCAAGGTCCGGCCGCCATCCAGCGGCACGGCCTCAAGCGTGATCCGGTAGTCGCGGGTACTGAGCGGCCCCTCGTCGGCACTCAGCATGACTTTCAGGTAGTCCGGGCTTGCGGCAGCGACGCGCCAGACAAAGTCCACCGGGTAGGCATCGTCCAGCGGCTGCTCGTGTTTCTTGCCGATATACACGCGCAGGGTGCTGCCGCGGTCGTCGGTCGCGGCGCGGCAGTACTTGATATTCAGATGCAGCAGCAGGATGTCGCACCAGCGCGCCGCTCCTTTCAGCTCGGTGCCCGCCGATGCAAACGGATGATCGACCAGCGCATGAATGCTTCCCGCGACACCGTCGGCGGTCTCGACGGATTCCAGATAGAGCGGACGCTGGAACGGGTTGCTGCCGGGTCGCTGCTGCAGGACTTCGTAGTTGGCACGCAAGGTGGCTGCGGCATTCGCAGCGGAATCCGCGGCAGGGGCAAGACCCGCGGCGCAACACACCAGGGCCACTGCCAGCCGCCGCAATCGTGCAGCCGCCGCCGAAGCCGGCCCCGTGGCCGGCTCCGCAACGAGCCGCGATTTCGGCCTGCGATCTGTCGATGCACTGCACATGGTTGCAGCATGAACCCTGGTCAGCGGCCGGGTCTGTGGGTCACCGTACAGACAGCGCCATGGCCGCAGGGTAGTTTGATCATATGAAATCCGCGTCCATCAATGTCGGCCTGCTGTGCATCGCCCTGGGAACAGCCTTGGCCTGGGCCGAGGTCGCGCAATACCCGGACGCCCCGCCTGGATCGGCAGCCGTCATCGTCATCGAACAGATACGCCCGACCGTGGCGCCGGTGGCACGAAAGCTGGAGCCGCCGCTGGATGTCGCGGCACTGAAGACGCGGCTACGGGAAACCCACGCGATCGGCACATTTGCCAAGCTCGCGCTGAGCAATCAGATGGATGACCTGGTGCAAGAGTTTCGTTCGCTTCACCTGGGCGGGCAGAGCACCAGCGTCACCAGGCTGCGACAGCGCTACGACCTGCTGGTGCTCAAGGTGCTCGCCCTGATCCAGGACGGCGATCCACCCTTGGCACGCACCATCGCGGGGTCGCGGGAGGCAATCTGGAGCATTCTTGCCGATCCGAAACAGTTCAAGTCGGTCGGCTGAACAAGGGAGTGGCGTCGTGATCACATCGACCAGGGCTTCGGCCCTTGCATTCACGCTGGCGGCGCTGTGCGCAGGGCCATCGTCGGCGACTGCAATCACGGACCCAGCACTGCTGCGGGATCTGACCGCCGTCATCGTGCTGCTGGGCTTGCCCTGCGATCGGGTGGTCAATGCTGCGCGGCATGCGGACGGCAGCCACGGCGCGATATGCAGTAACGGCAAGCGCTACCGGGTATTCGTGAACGCCGAAGGCCGGGTTGTCGCGCAGGAACAGTAAGCTTAAGAACCTAAGTTCAATCCGCAGATGACGCAGATTACGCAGATAAAACCGCAATTGGTGCCCACGGCTCACCTGGCAGGTGCGCGACCCGACCAAGCGGCGCCCCGCCGCCTGGCTAAAGCCAATACTGAATGAATCCGCTGAACCACTCCTTGAGGCGCAAGACCAGGGAGCGGCGATTCCACTGCTCTAGAAGAATGGCATCCGACGCGGCCAGATCCTTGTTGAACATAGCCTGCATCTGCTGCCCAAACTCGCGCCCGATCACCACCGCGTTGATTTCGTCATTGTCGAGAAAGCTGCGCCAGTCGAGGTTGGTCGAGCCGACACAGGACCAGACACCGTCGATCAGCGCGGTCTTGGAATGCAGCAGCGCGTCGCGTCGCTCGTAAATCTTGACTCCGGCATTGAGCAAGGTGGAATAGTGCGAACGTCCCGAATGAAACGTCGCGCCGGAATCGGTATGGCTGGGCAGGATCAGTACCACGTCGACACCGCGCCCGGCGGCTTCGGTCAGGGCTTTCAACAGTTGGGGATCGGGCACGAAGTAGGCATGGGTCAGGTGCACCTGCTTTTCGGCATTGCCGATCGCCGATATCAGCGTCAGGTAGATCAGGCTGTAGGGATCGTTCGGCGTGCTGCCGATGGCGCGCACGATGTCGGCCCCCTGTGCCGTCAGCATCGGGAAATAATCCTTCGCTGCCAGCGGCTTGCCTTTCTGCGTGGCCCAGGTTTCCAAGAACAGCTTCTGCAATTCGGCCACCAGCGGGCCTTCGATCCGGAGGTCGGTGTCGCGCCAGGCGACCGTGCCCGTGGGCGTCCTGGACGCACCTTTGGGCACCGATCCCGAGGAATACACGCTGCTGATGTTGATGCCGCCGAGGAAGGCGATGCGCCCGTCGACGATCAGCAACTTGCGGTGATCGCGATGATCGATCTGCCAACTCTTCTTCAGCGCCAGCGGATTGATCGGATTGAACTCCAGCACCTCGATGCCGCCTTGCGTCAGCCGCTCGAAGAAGGCCTTGGGCGTATTGATGCTGCCGAAGCTGTCATGGATCATATTGACCTGAACGCCGCGCGCCTGCTGTTCCAGCAGCAGGTCGGAAAATTCGCGACCGATATTGTCGTCCTCGATGATGTAGGTTTCGATGTTGATGTGATCCCGGGCGGCGCGGATGGCGGCAAACATCGCGGCATAGGTGGCCCGGCCGTCCTGCAGCAGAGTGACCTTGTTGCCCATGATCAGCGGGCTGCCGACGACGGCCTGTTCCAGCGCGATCTGTTTGTCGAGAATGTCCAGATCGCCGGACTTGCGCTTGAGTTCCGCCAGCACCGCGGCACTGCGCTTGGCCGAGATCGGCCCGCGCGCGTTCTCGAAGCGGGCGATCTGCCCGGCGTGGCGCGCGATGAGTTCATCGGTATCGGGCAGCGTGGCGCAGGCCGCGATGGCAAACAGGCAGGACAACCCGGCCGCGGCGCGCTTGAGCGCACGCACCAGCATTGACCGAGCTTTTGTCATGCAATCCTCCGTTTGGAGATCCCTACGGCGACAGCCACGCGCGAACTGCGCCGATGCGTACGCCGACGCGCTGGGCGTCCGGCGCCGCGGGTGCCTCGGTCGCGCAGCAAATCAATACTTCTTCTTCTCGCCCTTGGCCGCGTCCTGGATGTTCTCGCCAGCCTTTTCGATCGACTTGCCGACATCCGATACGACCTTGTCGGCTTCCTTGCCGGCGCGTTCGGCCGGTCCTTCCTTCTCGCACGCGACGAGTACGAACGCCATCGCGCCCATGACCAGAACCGTGCTGACTATCTTGCTGAATTTCATGATCTCTGACTCCTGGTGATTCGCCCGAAAACAAACGCGACCTTGCGGTCGCGCTGGCTGCGGATTCGGAATGACGGTGCGGCACACCCGCCGCAAGCTCGGGCAGGTCGCACAGCGGGCATCACTTGTTGAGTTCGTGACCGATGACGCCGCCGACCACAGCACCGCCAACCGTGCCGACAGCGCTGCCTCCGGTCAGGACGGAACCGCCGACCGCACCGACGCCGGCGCCGATCGCCGTGTTCTTTTCCTGCGCCGACATCCCGGCACAACCAACCAGACCGACCAGCATGGCCGCTGTAACTGCACTTATCGTGATTCTCTTGATCGTTTTCATGGGATTACCTCTTTGTAAAACAGTGGGCTTGCATGGGTGTTTCTGTCGACGGCG
>JAXMJU010000277.1:0-12507 GCA_034376265.1 Sulfuritalea sp. | reverse complement strand
GCCACCACCTTGTGGCAATAGCTGCCGCCCAGCGTCGGCAGTCACATATGTGAGCTGGCCCGTATCGCCAGGTCGTTGTCGCTTTCGGCATTGACGCCGTTGTGCGATTCCACCGCAGCGATTTCCCTCAGGTCCAGCAGTCCTTCCAGCAGACTCGAAAGCCCGACGTTGCGAAACGGATGGGCCGGCGCACAAATGCCGCCGAGCTCGTTGATGTGTGCTATCACTTCCTCGAGCGGCAGATAGCTGTCGCGATTCCAGATGTTCCAGCCGTCATCGACAACGCCGTAGGCCAGCAGGTGGCCCCGGTCGGTGGCGATTTCGACGCCGCGCAGGACCAGCAGGCCCTCCTCGCGGCCGATGCGTTCGACCGGCTCCGAGGCCTCGTAGGAATAGTGCTCGGTGATGCACACGCCATCGAGTCCAAGGGCCTTGGCGCGCCGGATAAGGTCAAGCGGTTCAAGCCAGTTGTCATAGGAATGCTTGGTATGACAATGGGTATCGATCCACATGACCCGTCGGGTTGCCGTCAGGCTCTCAGGGAAGCACGCACTCGAGATTGATGCGCTTCGACGGCACGAACTTGTTGGCCGAGAAGAACTTTTCGAGGGCGAAATCGTCCCAGTTCACCAGCGTATAGACCTTCTTTACCCCGGCCGCCTTCATGTTCATCATGAAGGTGTCGAGCATCTCGGCGGCGACGCCGTGCTTGCGAAAATCGGGATGCACGCCCAGGGTATCGATGGTCGAGGTGCCGTCGGCAATGCCGAATTCGCCGAAGAACACGTAGCCCATGACGAAGCCGACCACCTTGCCGTCGATTTCGCAGACGATCGAGGCATTGACGTTGGCGCTCTTGTTCAGGATGCCGGCAATCTTGCGCTCGTAGTATTCCTGTCGCGGTTCCTTCGACGCGAATGCGTCGATGGCCACGATGGCGTCCAGGTCCCCTTGGCGCAACACGCGCATGATTCGTTTCTGATCAGCCATTTCTTTCCTCCTTGTGGTGTCGGCGGCGCCTCGGCGCCAATTCTTAAAACAATTCTTGATTAGCCACAACGTTCAGCCAAGCGTGATCTCCCTCTCCCTTGACGGGAGAGGGCTGGGGAGAGGGTGGCGTGACGGCATGAGCGACGTCTCGACACCCCCCCCTCCAGCTCCCCCCATGAAGGGGGGAGAGCCGCGTTGACATACGCTCGGACGGGCCGCATGAACTTCATGGCAAATCAGGAAACAATTCGTCTTCGCCGGCCGGTTCGCTGCGCTTGCGCACATAGACCGTGCCGTACATGAAGCCCATTCCCTGACCCGCGTCGAAACAGGTGTTGCAGCCACTTTCGCCCTCGGTCTTGAACTCCTCGACATGGACTTCGAAGCCCATCGCCTTGTAGTTCTGCACGATCTCGGACAGGCGCGGCTCGCCGATGATGGTCTGGCGCACCCAGCCGTCCCTGAGCAGGGCATCCTCGGGATTGACCGCCTTGGACTGCGCGATCGGAATCACACGCCTTGGTGTTTCAGCCATGGGAATCACCTCGCTCACCACGAATGCTTGATCGCACCCGGCGTGCAGGCCGTGATGCAGGGCAGGCTGGTGTAGCCGCCCGAAGGCTTGCAATCGGCGCAATCGTAAGACAGGGTGCGGCAGTTCGGCTTCTTGATCCAGGCCACCTCGTCGTCGTAATCATCGGTGATGATTTCGAACATCTGCTTCGGACACGCGGTCAGGCAGGCACGTTCGGCCACGCAGCCGATGCACTTGTCGGTGTCGATGCTGATGTAGTACTCACCGGAGCCATCCTTGTAACCGTAATTGGCGATCATGTCTCTTCCTTCTGATGAAACCTCTGCGCAGCAAGGCGGTCGAGCAAAGTACGCTCTCCTGCCGCTGCGGATGGTCAGGTCCCGCGGCAGCCGGCAGAACGCCGGCCGCCGCAAGAGGCTATCAGGCCGCAGCAGCCTTCTTAGACATCAGCGTGTAACCGAACAGCGCGGCACCCAGGGCGCCGGCGATCTGGCTGTCGACCTTGGTCTCCATCGCCTTGATGCCGAGGATCCTTTCGATGCGCTTGACGACGCCCGGGTTCTTGGCGATGCCGCCGGTGATGAAGAAGCCTTCCTCGACGCCGATGCGCTCCAGCAGGGACACTACGCGCTCGGCCATCGCCTGGCAATACGCCGCGATCACCTTGTTCTTGGTGTAGCCGGCCTTGAGTAGACCGAGCGCCTCGGACTTGGCGAACACCACGCAGACCGACGAAACGGCGGCCGGCTCGACATCGACGTCGAAGGAACGCGGACCGAGTTCGGCAATCGGGATCTGCATCAGGTCGGAAATCACTTCCATGCCGCGCCCGGTACCGGCGGCGCACTTGTCGTTCATCAGGAAGTTGGTGACCTTGCCTTTTTCGTCGCAGTGAATGGCCTTGCAGTCCTGGCCGCCCATGTCGAGGATGGTGCGTACGCCGTTGCCGCCCATGTAATTGGCGCCGCGGGCATGGCAGGCGATCTCGGTGATGGCCTTGTGGGCGAAGGGCACGTTGACCCGGCCGTAGCCGGTGCCGACCACATAGTGGATGTCTTCCAGCTTCATGCCGCACTTGTCCATCACGCCTTGCAGCGCGTTGGTGGCTGAATCCGGCGAGTTGTTGCCGGTGCGCATGCTGTTGAAGCCGTAGAGTTCGCCGTCGACCACCAGCACCGCCTGCGACGACACCGAACCGACGTCGATGCCGCAGGTGATGATCTTGGCGGTCTTCCAGTCCTTGGTCTCGTCGACCCAAACGTTTTCCTGCCAACGCCAGAATTCCTTCTTTTCCGGGACCGTTTCTGCAACCACGGGGGCTGCTGTCACTTCTGCATTCATGTTCTCGCTCCTTATCCGTGGGGTTCAGTGCTGACGCTCGGCGGCAATCATCGCGCAACCCAGCGCGCTGATGTACTCGGGCATGTCAGGCAGGGAAATCGCATCGACGCCCATCGCCACCTTCAGCGACTGGACGAAACCGGCGTTATGCACCATGCCGCCGATCAGCACCACTTCGCCCTCGATGCCGACACGGCGCACCATGGCGCAGACACGGCTGGCGACGGCATCAAGCACAGCCTTGGCGATGTCGTTCTTCGGCGTCGCCGAGTGAATCAGCGATACCACCTCGGACTCGGCAAACACCGTGCATTGCGCGTTCATCGGAATCGACTTGTCGGACTGCAGACTGGCCTCGCCGAATTCCTTGAGCGTCATTTGCAACGCCCGCGACATGGCTTCGGCAAACGAGCCGGCGCCCGCCGCGCATTTCTCGTTGCCGGCAAAGTCGATCGCACGACCTTCGCCGTCGGTCTTCATGCCGCGGCCTTCTTCGGCACCGACATCGACCACGGTACGCGCCTGCGGGTACATGAATACCGCGCCCTTGGCGCCGGCGGTCATTTCCGTGATGCCTTCGCTGGCGAAACTCACCTGCTTGCGCCCGGCGCCGGTGGCGAACACCACCTTCACGTCGTCACGCTTGAGCCCCGCCGAGGCCAGGGTCTCGTCGTAGGCCTTGTCGGCCGCCACGTCCTGATCCAGGTCGCCCGGCATCATGATGTGCACCTTCTTCACGCCGTACTTGAGTTGCGGCGCACCGTCCACCTTGAGTTCCTCAAGCAACACCACCTTGATGCTGCGCGAGCCCATATCGATTCCTGCGGTAATCATCTCGTGTCCTCTCCTAATCCGGTTACGCAGCCTGGCGACGCAAGCCAAGCTGTTCCATGAAGGCATCGACCCGTGCCTGGGTGCGCACTTCGTCGAACTCGCGTTCGTCGCCCATGTTTCCTTCGAAGGTCATGATCGGCACACCCGCCTTGGCGATGCCGCCGCGGTTTTCCATGATGCCCAGACTGAGGCCTTCGCAGCCGCGGTTCAGGTGCAGCATGACGCCATCGACCTGCCATTCCTTGACGATGCGCAGCATCATTTCGGTCTTCAGGCGCGGATCGAAGAAATGCTGCCACTGCGGCTTGGACAGATTCCAATCGGCGTAGAGGCGCAGCACCGTGTCGCGGTCGTTCATTTCGACACCGTTTTCCCAGGGCAAGGAACGGCCGCCCCAACTGCCGTCCGGCTTGTCTTCCCAGATACCTTCGAGGGCGAAGGTGTACAAGGAACCGATCGACACCGCACCGTAGGTTTCGAGGTAGCGGAAAATCTTGAGGAAGGACCAGGGCGGCTGCGTGTCGGACATCATGCGGCACTTCTCGTTCGGCACGGCGGCGATGCCGCGCGCGACGCGATCCTTGACCTCGTCGTAGAGCTCGTCGTAGAAGTCGGCACACCACTGCGAGGACTTCGACAAGGTCGCCAATACATACAGCGAGTACATGGTCTTCTCGTCCAGCGGCGCCGGCTTGACCTTGTTCAGGGCGCAGATATCCGCCCAGCGGCTGGTCGAGCGCATTTCATTCTTGACCGCCTTGATGAACTTCTCATCGTCGAACTTGCGGCCCGTGGCCTTTTCCATGAACTCGATGCTGTCGTGCAACTGGTTGGTGACGTAGTCGAGGCGCGCCGCGTTCATGTCCTTGTAGGGACCGACGCCGACATCGACGTAGAACTGCGGCACCTGCTCTTCCTTGGCGACGTGCTGGTACCACTTGGAGTGGGAACAGCAGATCTGCGTCTGGAAAATGAAGTCGGGCTTGGGAAATTTGCCGCCATACAGGTACTTGTCGAGGTGCATACCGCCCCAGTAGATACGCATGTAGGAACACAGGTCGCGGGCAAAGCCCACCGACTCGGCGGCGTCCATGCATTCCTTGGCGAACTTCTTGTCGTGCGCGACAGCCGCCGCGTAGGGCTCGCCGGTCAGCGAATAGACGTCATCGCCAAGGCCGGCCGGCAGGGCATCCAGCGCCCAGGCCGAGCCCGACCAGCGCAGGCCGCCGTTGTCCTTGGCGCGCGCGTAGTTCTGGTAGTACTGCTCGCGCAGTTGCTTGGCCTTGCCCCACAGCTTGAGGGATTCGGTCGGATACTTGTTCGGTGCATTCATCTGCTTCCCCCTTGGTCTAGAACAGCTCTTCGTCGCTCATCGTCTCGAGGAATGCCTCGATACGGATGCGGAAGGGGCCGATCGGATTGGTGATGTCGAATTCCAGGAACAGCGTCGGGATACCGTTGCTCTCAAGGTGCGCCTTCAGGTCAGGGTAGTCGCCCTCGTGCGGATCGCAGAACTTCTGCTGCAGGAAGATCGCGGCGCGCGCGTTGTAGTCCTTGGCCAGACCCAGCACATGGTCGAAGCGCGTGTGGGCCGGGTAATCCTTGGTCGGGCAGGCCGGGCGGTCGCAGTAGCGATCGGCGATCGCCTTGATCACGTCATCCTCGGGCTTGGATTCGTTCCAGAAGTAGCGGGTGCCGGAACACTGGTCGTCGATGACGATGGTCGATCCGACCGACTCGACCATGTTCATGAAGGCCAGGTCGTCGTTTTCCGAACCGATGGTCATGAAACGCACGCCTTCGGGACGATTCAACTGACGGGTAGGCAGTGCGGCAAGGACCTTCTTCAACATCTCGTTATGCTCGCGCTTGTCCACAAACTGCGCGGTAATCGAGGCGTAGAGCGCTTCGCAGCCCGTGACCTGCGGATTGGCCACCTTGCGGTATTCGAACAGCTCGCGCAGCAGACGGCGGTTCTCGTCGACCACGGCCAGTGCTTCCCTGAGCATGTCGTCGGTCAGCGCCTTGCCGGTCAGGGCCTGGAGGAAAGTACGGAAGGACTGGAGCTCGGCGTAGTGGGCCTTGCGTGCATGCGCCGACTGGACTTCGTTGGGCATCGCCACGTAGTAGTCCCATTCCACGGTCGGCACATTGCTGCGCCAGGAACTGAAGGTCTGCCGATACTGGATGCAGGATTGCGTCAGGGTGACGCCCTGGCAGAAATCGTAGCGACCGAGCAGGCCCTGCGCCAGCGAATCGCGGCAGAAGGGACAGAACATGCCGAAGATATGCGGCTCGGTCACGTTTTGCGGTTCATGAGCACCGAGCACCCGCACCGGCAGCATGCCGGCAGCGATCAGCAGTTCCTCCGCTGTATAGGTGCACATCGTCGCCACCACCTGACCACCGGTACGCGCTTTCCAGTCGCGGGCGTAGTCGTGGCGCTTCTCATACCAGTCTTTGAACTGGTCGAACAAACCATCAGCCATTGGTGCCTCCTTTTCAGCCACCCACCGCACCTACATGCGAGGGACAGACTATTCGTTAGATTGGGAACTATTGTTCCTTAACTGAACCATACTGCACATTCCGAGCGAAGTATGAGACAAAAAAACAGTCCAGTCAATAGGGTCATGAATTATTTTTCAGAAGTCCGACCGATAATCTTTTATAGCCTATTATCAGTTAGTTGCAAGCCATTTATACCAATTTTTTATTTAGGTTTAAAAAACTCTTTCACTTTTTTCGATTCAGCATGTACTATAGTACCTACTCGATTCCCGACGAAATCTGACTTTGGCCCGAACCACTATGGAACTGACTGCTAAAGACGATACGCCCCACTCCCTGCGCCTCATCGATGAGGCGGCCGACACCGAATTCATCGATGCGCTCGGCCACCGCGTGCGTGAGGCGCGGGCGCGCCGCGGCATGTCGCGCAAGGCTCTGGCGCTGAACTCCGACGTATCGGAACGCTACCTGGCGCAAGTCGAGAACGGCGAAACCAACCCATCCATCATCGTTCTGCGTCATGTCGCCCATGCCCTGGGGATTTCGCTGATGGAACTACTCGAGCCGCAGCAGGATTCGCCGGAATACCGGCTGATCCACCGCTTCCTCGAACAACTCTCGCCCAATCGCCTCGAAGAAGCCCTGCTGCGACTGATGCGCGACTTCGGCAAGGAAGATGCCTCGCGCCGGAAACGCATCGCCTTGGTCGGCCTGCGCGGCGCTGGAAAATCCACGCTCGGCCGTGCGCTGGCGAGCAAGCTGTCGCTGCCCTTCGTCGAGCTCAACAACGCGATCGAAACCGAGGCCGGCATGAGCCTCAACGAAATATTCATGCTCTACGGTCAGCCGGGCTTTCGCCGCCTCGAACGACGCTGCCTGGAGAATTTCATCGCCCAACATGAAAGTGCGGTGATCACGGTCGGCGGCGGCATCGTTTCGGAAACCGAAACCTTCAATATGCTGCTAATGAACTGCTACACCGTCTGGGTCAAGGCGACCCCGGAAGAACATATGTCGCGCGTCGTCGCCCAGGGCGACTTCAGACCGATGGAAGGCAATGCGGAAGCCATGGAAGACATGCGCCGCATCCTGGTCGCGCGCGAACCCCTGTATTCGAAAGCGGACTTCACGCTCGACACGACCGGATGTCCGCCGGAAGAATGTCTAAAGAAACTGCGCCAAGCAGTCACCCTAACCCCAGAAGCGCCATAAAACCCAAACGGAGAATTCCATGAACAGCCCCGATGCCCCCCGGCAGACCATCACCTACGACACGCACCCCGACCAGTACAAGCACTGGCGCCTGAGCTGCGACGGCCCGATCGCCACGCTGCATCTCGACATCAACGAGGACTGCGGCATCAAGCCCGGCTACAAGCTGAAGCTCAATTCCTACGACCTCGGCGTCGATATCGAACTCCACGATGCGCTGCAACGCATCCGTTTCGAGCATCCGGAAGTCCGGACCGTGGTCGTCACCTCTGGCAAGGACAGGATCTTCTGTTCCGGCGCCAACATATTCATGCTGGGCCTGTCGACCCACGCCTGGAAAGTGAACTTCTGCAAATTCACCAATGAGACGCGCAACGGCATCGAGGATTCCAGCCGCCACTCCGGGCTCAAATTCCTCGCTGCCTGCAATGGCACCACCGCCGGCGGCGGCTACGAGCTGGCGCTGGCCTGCGACGAAATCATCCTCATCGATGACCGCTCGTCCGCGGTCAGCCTGCCCGAGGTGCCGCTGCTCGGCGTCCTGCCCGGCACCGGCGGCCTGACCCGCGTCACCGACAAGCGCCGCGTGCGGCGCGACCATGCCGACATTTTCTGCACCCTGACCGAGGGCGTCCGCGCCCAGCGTGCCAAGGAATGGCGCCTGATCGACGACTATGCCAAGCCGCAGGTGTTTGCCGAGAAGGTGCAGCAGCGCGCCCTGGAGCTCGCCGCGCAGAGCGACCGTCCGGCCGACGCCAAAGGCGTGACCCTGCCCACCGTCAAGCGCACCATCGACGAAGCCGGCTATCACTACGAAACCGTCGACGTCGCGATCGACCGCAAGGCCCGACGCGCCACGCTGACGGTTGCGGCGCCCACCGCCGCGGTCGCCGCCAGCATCGACGACATCCTCGCCGCCGGCGCGTCCTGGTGGCCGCTACTGATGGCGCGTGAACTCGACGATGCGATCCTGATGCTGCGCACCAACGATCTCGAAATCGGTACCTGGGTGTTGAAGACCCGCGGCGACGCACAGCACGTACTGGCCGCCGATACCGCGCTGGCACAACACCAACAGCACTGGTTCGTGCGCGAAACCATCGGCATGTTGCGGAGGACACTGGCGCGCCTCGATGTCACCTCGCGCACCCTGATCGCGCTGGCCGACCGCGGCACCTGCTTCGCCGGTACCCTGGCCGAACTGCTGCTGGCCGCGGACCGCAGCTACATGCTGGCGCTGCCCGACGACGAACCGGCCGAAGCCAAAGTCACGCTATCGGAAATGAATTTCGGCAGCTACCCCATGGTCAATGGCCAGTACCGCATCGGCGCCCGCTTCTACGGCGAGGAAGGCCCGATCGCCGCCGCCAAAGCCGCAACCGGCAAGCCCCTGGGCGCTGCCGCCGCTGCCGAACTCGGCCTGGTCACCGCCACGCCGGACGATCTCGACTGGGAAGACGAGATCCGCATCGTGCTCGAAGAGCGGGCCAGCCTGTCGCCGGATGCGCTCACCGCGATGGAAGCCAACCTGCGCTTCGGCCCCGGCGAAACCATGGAGACCCGCGTCTTCGGCCGCCTCTCGGCCTGGCAGAACTGGATTTTCATCCGTCCCAACGCAGTCGGCGAAGCCGGCGCCTTGAAGGTCTTCGGCAGCGGCAACAAGGCCAGGTTCAACTGGGAACGCGTCTGACGCTCCCGGACAATAAAAAGCACCCCAACCCCAAACAGGAGAATGCCATGAGCATCGATTATTCGCAGAAAATCCCCAACAACGTCAACCTCAACGAGAACAAGACGCTGCAGCGCGCCCTCGAACACTGGCAGCCCGAATTCATCAACTGGTGGCAGGACATGGGCCCGGACGAATCGCAGGCGTTCGACGTCTACTTGCGCACCGCGGTCAGCGTCGATCCCGGCGGCTGGGCCCACTTCGACTACGTCAAGATGCCCGACTACCGCTGGGGCATCTTCCTCAATCCGGCCGAGGAAGGCCGCAAGGTGAATTTCGGCGCGCACAAGGGCGAGGCCGCCTGGCAGGAAGTGCCGGGCGAATACCGCAGCAACCTGCGCCGCCTGATCGTCACCCAGGGCGACACCGAGCCGGCCTCGGTCGAGCAGCAACGCCACCTCGGCCTGACCTGCCCCTCGCTCTATGACATGCGCAACCTGTTCCAGGTCAACGTCGAGGAAGGCCGCCACCTCTGGGCCATGGTCTATCTGCTGCATGCCTACTTCGGCCGCGACGGCCGCGAGGAAGCCGAGGCCCTGCTCGAGCGCCGCTCGGGCGATGCCGACAATCCGCGCATCCTTGGCGCCTTCAACGAGAGCACGCCGGACTGGCTGTCCTTCTTCATGTTCACCTACTTCACCGACCGCGACGGCAAGTACCAGCTCTGCTCGCTGGCCGAATCCGGCTTCGACCCGCTGGCGCGCACCTGCAAGTTCATGCTGACCGAGGAAGCCCACCACATGTTCGTCGGCGAGTCCGGCGTCGGCCGCGTGATCCAGCGCACCTGCGAAGTCATGAACCAGTTGAAGACCGACGACGTGGTGAAGATCCGCGCCCAGGGCGTGATCGACCTGCCGACCATCCAGAGGTATCTCAACTTCCATTTCAGCGTGACCATGGACCTGTTCGGCGCCGACGTCTCATCGAATGCCGCGACCTTCTACAACACCGGTCTCAAGGGCCGCTACGAGGAAACCAAGCAGGACGATGACCATCAACTCGGCGATGCGAGCTATCCCGTGCTCGAAGTCGCCGGTGGCCAACTCCTCACGGTCCAGGCGCCCTACCTCAACGCACTCAACGAGCGCCTGCGCGACGACTATGTGCGCGATGCCGCCGCCGGCATCGAGCGCTGGAACAAGATCATTCAGAAGGCTGGGATTCCCTTCATCCTCAGCGCACCGCACAAGGCCTTCAACCGCAAGATCGGGCCGCTGTCCGCAGCCAAGATCTCCCCGGCGGGCAAGGTGCTCTCCGAAGCCGAATGGACACACCATCACCTGGCCTGGCTGCCCTCGATCGAGGACCGCGCCTTCGTCAGCTCGCTCATGGGTCGCGTTGTGGAACCGGGCAAGTTCGCCAACTGGATTGCGCCGCCGGCACGCGGCATCAACAATCAGCCGGTGGACTTTTCCTACGTCCGTTTCAACTGATCGATTTGCGCTAACCTTTCGCGTATGGGCCGCAGCGGCTTGCGGTTCGCACGCGACGGTTCTCCGTCAACTGACGAAGCGGACTGAACGAAGGGAATCCCTATGAGCACGGCTTCGACAACGCCGGTGACGATCATGCGCCAGCACCTGATCGATCCCGAAATCTGCATCCGCTGCAACACCTGCGAGGAAACCTGTCCGGTCGATGCGATCAGCCACGACTCGCGCAACTACGTGGTCGACGCGGCGAAGTGCAATTACTGCTACGACTGCATCTCGCCCTGCCCGACCGGCGCCATCGACAGCTGGCGCAACATGAGCGCCGACCTGGCCTACCCGATCGCCGAGCAACTGCTGTGGGACACCCTGCCCGCCCAGGTCGCTCTCGACGAGGGCGCAGGAGTTGGCGCTGGCGATACGGCGGCGCTGCCCGACGACGTGGCGAAGATCGCCGCGGCCTCTACCGCGGGACAGGGCGGCATCGCGCCGCCGCCGTGGTCGGCCGCCCACCCCTACGTCAATCTCTACTCGATCCAGAAGCCCGCGCTGGCCACGGTCAGCGGCAACTTCCGCCTGACGGCGGAGGACGCGTCGAGCGACATCCGTCACATCGTGCTCGACTTCGGCAATGCCTCGTTTCCGGTGCTCGAAGGCCAGACCATCGGCATCCTGGCGCCGGGGCTCGATGCCGCCGGCCGTCCGCATCACGTGCGCCTTTACTCGGTGGCCAGCCCGCGCGACGGCGAGCGGCCGCGCTACAACAATCTGTCGCTGACGGTGAAACGGGTCACCGCCGACCACGAGGGCACGGCGGTGCGCGGCGTGGCGTCGAATTTCCTCTGCGACCTGAAGAAGGGCGACCAGGTCAACGTCGTCGGGCCCTACGGCACCAGCTTCCTGATGCCGAATCACCCAGGCAGCAACCTGCTGATGATCTGCACCGGCACCGGTTCCGCGCCGATGCGGGCAATGACCGAACGCAGGCGGCGAAAATCCGTCGCGACCGAAGACGGCAAGCTGATGCTGTTCTTCGGCGCCCGCACGCCCGACGAACTGCCCTACTTCGGTCCGCTGACGCGACTGCCGAAGGACTTCATCGACATCAACCTGGCCTTTTCGCGCGTCGCCGACCAGCCCCGGCAGTATGTCCAGGACCTGATTCGCGCCCGCGCCGACGAGGTCGTGCGTCTACTGCGCGACGAGAACACCTACTTGTATCTATGTGGCCTGAAGGGCATGGAGCAAGGCGTCGACGCCGCCATCAACGAGGTCTGCGGCAGCCACGGGCTCGACTGGAAAACCCTGCAGGGGGCGTTGTTGCAGCAGGGCCGCTACCACGTCGAAACCTATTGACCGTTGCGCGCGGCCGGCGGGAAACCGCGTCGGCCGCCGCGCCTGAAACACGCGGGGACCGTTCAGCCCGTTTCGTCGCGACGGATCAGGAAAGGCGGAAGCGACTGACCATGGCGCTGAGCTGGCCGGCAAGATTATCCAGCTGGCCGGCGGTCGCGGTGGCCTCATTGACCACCATGGAATTCTCGCCGGCACGCTGGGCGATGAGTTCGACGTTGCGGGCGATCTCCTGGCTGGCGCTGTCCTGCTCGTTCATGGCAAGGGAAATCTCGTTGATGCGTTGCGCCACGCGCGTGGCGCCTTACAGCATCCGCGCCATGGTCAGGCCGGCCTCGCGCGTCAGCTCGACCCCATGCTGGACGCGCTTGACGCCGGACTCCATCCTCTCCACGGCACCCTGGGTTCCGCTTTGGATGGCGCTGACCATGGTGGCAATTTCCTGGGTCGAATTGGCGGTCCGCTCGGCGAGCTTGCGCACTTCGTCGGCGACCACGGCAAAACCGCGACCACTGTCGCCCGCCCGCGCCGCCTCGATCGCCGCATTCAGGGCCAGCAGATTGGTCTGGTCG
>JAXMJU010000276.1:0-8030 GCA_034376265.1 Sulfuritalea sp. | reverse complement strand
CCTGGACCGACAGCGAAACCCTGTGGCTGCCGGAACGCCTCGATGCGGCGCCGGATGCCGCCGGCAACCGCCGCCTGTACAAGGCCATCGCGGCGCTGCTGTGGGCGCAGACGCGCTTCGGCACCTTCAACGTCGACCCCGAGCCGGAACTGGCGCAGTGGCCCGAGCCCGAGGCTGCACTGCGCTGGTTCGCGCTGTTCGAGGCGATGCGCCTCGAAGCCTGCCTGGCGCGCGAACTGCCCGGTCTTGCCGCCGACATCGCCGGCTTGCGCGGGCCGTGGCCGGCACAGCTTGCGTCTACCGCCGCGGCCTTGGCGCACGCCGCTGCGACCGCGGCCGACAGCCTGGCCTGCCTGGCCGAGTTGCGCAGAGTTGGCGCTGGCGACCCGCCGAATTTCCCGCATGTCGGCGCGCTCGATCCGCTCGCCGCGCGCCGCGTGCGCGCTGTCCGCATCGCGCGCGATACGGCGACGCTGCGCCAGGCGCTGAACCTGCTGCGCGCCGTCGATCCGAGTGCCGGCGGACAGGACCATCCCGACTACCCGCCGCTGGCGGCCGAAGGCCAGACCCAGCAGCTCGATCCGCAGGCCGAATTTCTTGCCCTGCCGCCGCCGGCGCGCGCCGCCGCGCGCTCGCTGCAGCAGGACCTCTGCGAGATTCCGCCGGAAGTCCTGCAGGCGGCGGGGCCGGGCGCCTGGGCGCCGGTCGATGGCATCGACAGTTTCGCGGCGGTCGGCGTCACCACCCAGCCCGACGCCTTCTATGACGAGTGGGACTACCGGCGCGCAGCCTGGCGCCACGGCTGGTGCCATCTCTATGAAATGAAGGCGCCGGTCGGCGATCACGAGTGGGTCGATGAAGTGCGCCGCCGCCACGCCCACCTGATCCGCAGCATCCGCCGCCGCTTCGAGGCCCTGCGCGGCGAGGACAAGCCGCAGCGGCGCCAGTTCGACGGCGAGGAAATCGACCTCGACGCCCAGGTCGAGGCGCGTGCCGACCGCAAGAGCGGCACGGAGCCCTCGCCGCGCCTGTTCATCCACCGCCGTCGCGTCGAGCGTTCGCTGGCCGTGATGTTCATGGTGGACATGAGCGGTTCGACCAAGGGCTGGGTCAATGATGCCGAACGCGAATCACTGGTGCTGCTGTGCGAGGCCATCGAGGCGCTGGGCGACAGCTACGCGATCTACGGTTTTTCCGGGTGGACGCGCACGCATTGCGACATCTATCCGGTCAAGCGTTTCAGCGACCGCTACGATGCCGCCACGCGCAGCCGCATCGCCGGCATCGAGGCCAAGGACTACACGCGCATGGGCGTCGCGGTGCGCCACCTCTGCGGCCTGCTGGCCCGCCAGAACACCCGCCACAAGCTGCTGGTGACGCTCTCCGACGGCCGTCCCGACGACTACGGCGATGAATACCGCGGCCGCTACGGCATCGAGGACACCCGCCGCGCCCTGCTCGAAGCGCGCGAGAAGGGCATCCGCAGCTATTGCGTCACCATCGACCGCCACGGCGCCGATTACCTGCCTCAGCTCTACGGCCCGGCGCATTATGCGGTGATCGACGACGCGCAGAAGCTGCCGCAGAAAATCGCCGAGATCTATCGCAAACTGACCGGCTGAGCCGGCAATCACCACAGGAGGCAGCATGAGCGAGTTTTCAGGCGAGTTTTCCAACAGGGTGGCCCTCGTCACGGGCTCTTCCAGCGGCATCGGCGAGGCCATCGCGCGGCGGCTCTCCGCCTTGGGCGCCTCGGTGGTGATCAACTCGGCGCACTCGGTCGAAGCCGGCAACCGCATCGCCGCGGAACTCGGCCAGGACGCCTGCTACGTGCAGGCCGACATCAGCGACAAGGCCGCCGGCGAACGCCTGCTGGCCGCCACCATCGAACGCTTCGGCAAACTCGACATCCTGGTGAACAACGCCGGCTGGACCACGGCCGTGCCGCATCACGACCTCGCCGCGCTGACCGACGAGATTTTCGCCAGGACCTTCGACATCAACGTCACCGGCACCTGGCTGCTGACCAAGGCGGCGATGCCCTACCTCAAGCAAAGCGCCGACGGCAATGTCATCAACATCACCTCGATCGCCGGCGTGCGCCCGGTCGGCAGCTCGATCGCCTATTCGATGGCCAAGGCCGCGCTGAACCAGATGACGCGCCTCTTGGCCAAGTCCTGCGCGCCGGTGCGGGTCAATGCCGTCGCTCCCGGCCTGGTCGAAACGCCGTGGACCAAGGACTGGCAGGCGCAGCACGAGGCGGTAAAGGCGCGGGCGCCGCTGCAGCGCTCGGCCGTTCCGGACGACTGCGTCGAGGCCACGCTGGGCCTGCTGCGCAGCCGCTATGCCACCGGCCACATTTTCGTGGTCGATGGCGGTTTGACCCTGACCATGTGAGCGGGAGAATGACGCCATGACGATCCGCCGCGCCGTGGCGCCAGCACCAACTCTTGCGCCGTCGGCCGCCGCCACGCGCCGGCGCCGCCTGCTGCTGCTGTCGCCGCTGCTCGTCTTGCTGCCGCGCGCCGCCGGCGCCGCGCCCGCCTCGATGGCGACGCCGAGCCAGATGCTCGGACCCTTCTACCCGCTGCGCCCCGACACGGGGGCCGGCAACGACCTCGCCACCGTGGACGGCAAGGGCCGCGCCCAGGGCACGCCGCTGAGCATCGTCGGCCGCGTGCTCGATACCGCCGGTCGCCCGCAGCCGGACGTGCTGCTCGAAATCTGGCAGACCAACGCGCACGGCCGCTACCACCACCCGCACGACAACAGCCCGCAGCCGCTCGACCCGCAGTTCCGCGGCTATGGCCGCGCCACGAGCGGCGCCGACGGCAGCTACCGCTTCCTCACGATCGATCCGGTCGAGTATCCGGGGCGCACGCCCCATGTGCATTTCCGCGCCAGCCGCGGCAGGCGCGAACTGCTGGTGACCCAGATGTATTTGCCCGGCGCGGCCGCCGCCCACGAGAGCGACGGCCTGTTCATTGCGATCCGCGAACCCGCGGCGCGCCGGGCGCTGCTCGGGGTGCCCGAGCCCGGAGCGCCGCATACGCTGCGCTTCGATATCGTGCTGGAGGCCGGACGCTGAGGTGGCGCGGCGGCCGCCAGGGCGGCATGGCTGGCGGAATCGCCGTGGCGCCAGCACCAACTCCTGGCGGCAGCGGATCCGGCGCAGAATGAGCGCCGTCGAGTAATCGGGGGCCGATTCACCCCGCAATTCCGACGAAGTTCGTCGCCATCCCGCCAGGGCCGACTTTTGAGCTAGGGTAATGCCGCGAAAGCCAGTATGTTCAGCCGTAATCCAGCAAAGGCAATCAGATCATGACCGATGACGTGCGCAAGAAGATCTCTCGCAAGTATTGTCCGCGCTTTGGACAAATCGCCGTGGAAGCCGGCTTCATTACTGCCGCTCAACTGGCCGAGGCCATGGTCTGCCAGCTGCATCAGGAACTGGACGGCCGCGGGCATCGATTGCTTGGTCAAATCCTGTTCGACAAGGAATGTATGTCCGCACCGCAGATCGACCAGGTCCTGACGACATTGTTCAGGCGCATCAGGGAAGAAGAAAAATGAGCCATGCCCCGTCCCCCTCCCGGCCTCCCCCTTGAAGGGCATGAGCGCAAACCTAAACGTGTCGGCGTATTTCTCCCTCCCCTTCACGGGGAGGGTCGGGGAGGGGATGGGGGAAAATTCCGCAGCTTCCGACCCCATCCCCCTCCTAACCGCTGCGCGGCCCACGGCTGGCTTTGCACTGCCAGCCGGCTGCGGCGGCGCGACGCATGCGTCGCGAATTCCCGCCTCGCCCCCCTTGAAGGGGGAGGAAATGGGTAAGTTAGCGCTCATGCCCTTGAAGGGGGAGGAGAGCCTCTTTCAGCGTTCATCGATTGCCCTGGGCCGCGTGGCGTGCCGTCCGGCCAGCGCCAACTCTTGGGTTTGGCGCATGCGTCGAAACCTCAATCGACGCTGACTTGTCTGAACCTGCAAAAAGCATTTGATCCGCAGATTTCGCCGATTAACGCAGATGGATCAGGGCCTTGCTTGGTCGGGTCGTACCACCTGCCGGGTGCGTCGTGGGCACCGGCCACTTCGTTGTTTTATCTGCGTAATCTGCGAAATATGCGGACTGGACTGAGATTTTTAGGCTGAACCGCTATCGTTGCTTTTGCGTAGATTTCAGTTTCTGCTCGACTTGCCCGATCAACTCGGCCGCCGAAATGCCGAGAGCGTCGGCGAGACTGAAAATTGTTGCTAGCGCCGGACCTTTCTCTGCGCGCTCCAGGGCGCTGATATGGCTGCGCTCGGTACCTGCGCGCTCGGCGAGTTGATCTTGCGTGAGAGCCTGTCGCAAGCGCAACTCCTGCAACACCTCACCAAACATCGCCGTCGGTAATTTCTTGTCCCGCATAAGCGGGCAAGGTTTGCCTATACACCTCGCCTTGTCTGCATACCGTTGTATGCGTTATCCTGCATGGATGCTGAATGCGCGTAAGGCACTCACTCAAGGGGAAAACGTATGACCAGAACCCGATTTGTCGTAGCTCTGCTTTTTCTTCCACTGCTCGCCGCTTGCGCAACACCCTACAGCGAGGTTCCGCTGGCCACCAACTTCCCGACCAGCAAGCAAGCAAAACTTCAGGCGGCCGCGCATTGGAACGTGATCGCCGGGGATGTTGCAAAGCAGATTTCATCAGGTCTCAAGGACAAGCGCCCGCTGTTCGTCAATCAGTCTTCGGTCAAGACCGCTTTCGACCGGGCCTTCACCAATGACCTGATTTCCGCCCTGGTGGCCAGGGGCTACACCGTAATGAAGAGCCCCGCGGGTGCCCTGAGCGTCGAGGTGGACACGCAGGCCGTTCTCTTTGCGCCGAACCGCCCTCAATACAACTACACCGGTCTGGCTACAGCGGTGACAGCCGGCGTTTGGGCGTTACGCAACGTAAATCTAAATACGGCGGGCAAGGTACTGGGTGCCGGTGTCGCAGTTGCCGCAGGCGCCGACGCCTATTCCTGGTTTCGCTCCGAGTTCGCCACGGGCGAGACGCCACAGACAGAAATCATTGTCACCACCAGCGTCAGCGATGCCAGCCAGTATCTGGCGCGCAGCACGAACATTTACTATGTCGCGGATGCGGACAGCCGAATGTACGTGTATGAGCCGCCATTCCAGGCACAGACCAAAAATATCGGAGTGACTGGACAATGAAGAATATCCTCGCCCTGCTTTGTGTCGCTTTCCTGGCCGCCTGCGCTACGGGCCCAACATATCAGGCGGCTGAAACGAGCGAGTTCACCCAGGCAAACTACTCGGCGGTCGATAAGCTTGTCGCGGCAACGACGGTGCCAATCGACAAGAACTTGCCAGTGCTGATCGCCACCATGGTGAATATCGACTCGCTGAACCAGTCCTCGCGACTGGGGCGCTTGATCTCCGAACAGGTGGCGACGCGCCTTACGCAGCGGGGCTACAACATCGTGGAAATGAAGCTGCGCAACAACGTCTATATCCGTGAGGGCACAGGCGAACTGCTGTTGTCACGCGATGTGCGCGAACTCACGAAGAACTACAACGCGCAGGTGGTCGTCGCGGGGAACTACGCGGTTGCGGCGGGCTACGTGTATTTGACCCTGAAGGCAGTGACCGCAACAGATAACCGGGTAATCGCGGCCGTCAATTACCTGTTGCCGCTGACGGACAATAACAAGGCGCTGCTGCAACAGGTCAGTCGATAAGGGCCCGCGCTACCGGATTTACGCGGTCGCCTTCAGCGATGCGGCTGGTATCTCACGTTTGCTTGCGTTCAGCACTTCGACGCAAGGCGTGCCGTACCGCCAGCCCCAACTCTTGGCGGCGCGCAATCCGGCGAAACTAATCCGCAGCCGCGCCCCGATCGGCATTGTCGGCGGCCGCGGCTGGTTCCGTTTCGATACCCCAGTCGCCATGGTCGAGCCAATCGTCGCCGAGCAGTTCCGCCGGGTGCGGGGTGCGCTCCGCACCGTTGCCGCATCCGAGCGCATCGACCGGGCAGTACTTGTCGCAGCCCCAGCAGATTCGCTCGGGATGTTTCGGATGCAAGGGGAATTTCTTTGCCATGGCGCTGCATCGCGGCAGCTGGTCCGCCTACCAGTATTTCTCGAAGGCCATCTGTCCGGGCACGTTGCGGCGGTTGGTGGCGAAGCCGCGCGCAGCGAGGTATTCGCGCAGCTCCTTGGCCAGTTCGGGATTGCCGCAGACCATCAGGCGCGAGTCGGCAAGGCTCAGCGCGGTGCCGGCGGCCTGCTCCAGGCGGCCATCGGCCAGCAGCAGCGGGATGCGCTGCGCCAGGGCTGTGGCGCCCGGTTCGCGGGTGACGATGGGGATGTAGCTGAGTTTGGCCCGGGCTTGCGGGAAGGCGGCGGGCAGTGCTGTGATTTCCTCGCGCAAGGCCAGTTCCGCGGCCTGGCGCGCGCTGTGCACCAGGATCAGGCGCTCGAAGTTCAGCCAGGTCGGCGCATCGCGCAGGATCGAAACGAAGGGACCGAGTCCGGTGCCGCTGGCCAGCAGCCAGAGATCCCTGCCCGGCGCCAGCTGATTGACGGTGAGGAAACCATAGCTGTTCTTGTCGACGCGCAGACTGTCGCCGACCTTGAGCTGGTTAAGCCGCGCCGAGAAGGCGCCGCCGGGCACCAGCACGGCAATGAAATCGAGGAAGTCCGCGTCGGCCGCGGAGACCAGCGAGTAGGGGCGCCACACGCAGTCTCCCGGGTCGCTGTCGGCGCCGCCGAGACCGAGGCGCGTGTAGTGCCCGGGAGTGAAGCGGAAGTCGGCCGGGCGCGTGCAGCGGAAGGACAGCAGGGTCGGTGTCCAGTAGCGCAGCGAGAGCACGCGCTCCAGGGTCCATTTCTCCTGGGGGACGTCCCCGGCCGGCGCCTGGGAGCTTGCTGCAGCTGCCGCGATGTTGTCATCCATCATGTCGCTTCCTTGGTTTCCGTCTGGCCGCGCAGGACGCTGGCCAGCAGGGTGGCAATGAACAGCAGCAGGGCGATGGCATTGATCAGGCCGCCTTCGCTGCGCAGCGCGAATTCGCCGCTGAGGCCGCCAAAAACCCGCAGCGCCAGCGAAACATGCAGCACCAGCAGCGGCAGGTAGAAGGCCGGGTGATAGGGAATCTTGACCCGCATCACGGCGGGAAAGATGATCGGCGCGTGGCCGAAGATCATCGAGAACACGAAGCCGAGGCCGACCGCATGCAATGCCGCATCGCGCCAGGGGTGGCCGGGCAGGAAGCCGCCGCTGATTCCGAGCAGGCCGGCCAGGGCCAGCCAGGCATAGCCGGAAAGCAGACACAGCGCGATGAAGCGGGTCAGACCCTGTTGCCGGGCATTGCGCCGCGCCAGGTCGTAGCGCAGCAGCCAGGCGGCCAGCGCCAGCAGGCCGCCGGCAAACAGGTCGAGGCCGGCATCGAGGTACCAGAAGCAGGTCGCGGCGCCGGCCAGGATGGCGCCGACGATGGCGAAGAAGAGCCGTTGCGCTCGCGCCGGGGTGGGCAGGAAGCGGGTCAGTTCGAGTCGCTCGCCGGCGATCGTCAGCACCAGGAAGGCCAGCCACCAGGGTACCGCCGCGGTCAGTGCGCCGCCGCCCAGCCAGGCCACGTTGCCGATCAGCCAGCACAGCGCGCCGATCGCCAGGATCACGGTGAAGGGCGCCACCAGGCGGCGCAGCACCTGAACACTGGCGGCGACCAGGGCCGCGGCCGCGGCGATCGCCAACAGCTGCGTCAGCAACAGCGGTGCGCCGGCCAGCAGGGCGACGCCGCCGATGCCGGCCGCGGCCGGCGCCAGGTAGGCCCAGCCGCGGCCCAGCGCCACGGCCCGTTCGAGACTGATCACGGTGCCGAGAAAGGCGGAAATCATCAGCGCCCCGTGCCAGCCGGCGGCAGCCGCCGCCACCGGCGGCATGTTCCAGTCCAGCCGCGCCAGGCCGGCCAGCACGCCGCCGACCAGGGACAGCATGCCCAGCACCAGCAGCGGCAGGCGGGCGGCGGGGCGTAGGT
>JAXMJU010000275.1:0-6175 GCA_034376265.1 Sulfuritalea sp. | reverse complement strand
TCGTGGCGCCGACGCTGATCGAAATCGATGCGCTGGCCGAACTGCAGGGCGAGGTCTTCGGCCCCGTGCTGCATGTGCTGCGCTTCGCCGCTGGCGACCTCGACAGCCTGGTCGCGGCCATCAATGCCACCGGCTACGGCCTGACCCTGGGTGTGCACAGCCGCATCGACGAAACGGTCGAGCAAGTGGTAACGGCGGCGCGCGTCGGCAACATCTACGTCAATCGCAACATGATCGGCGCCGTGGTCGGCGTCCAGCCCTTCGGCGGCGAGGGCCTGTCCGGCACCGGACCGAAGTCCGGCGGGCCGCTGTATCTGCATGCGCTGGCAGGCAGCGAGCAGGTCGCGCCCGCGGATCTGGGCTGCGCTGCCGTCGATCCGCCGCCCGCGCTGCGCCAACTCGCGGCATGGGCCGCCGCCAACGCACGCGACGCCCTGGCGCAAAGCTGCGTACGCTATGGCGAACTGTCGCTGCGCGGGGTCCGGCTCGAGCTGCCGGGTGCGACCGGCGAGCGCAACACCCTGAGCTTCGCACCGCGCGGCCGCCTGCTGTGCCTGGCGCCCGACGACGATGCGCTGCTCGAACAGCTTGCGGCGGTGCTCGCGGTCGACGCCAGCGCGGTAATGATCGAGGGCGCGCCGGCCAGCAGCATCAGGGCCGCGCTGCCCAGGGAACTGGTGACGCGAATCGAATTCCTGCCGCAGGTGGACTGCCATGGCCTGGCGGGCGTGCTGTTGAGCCGCGACCTCGGTGCCGCGACCAGGCGGCCGCGCCTGGCCGATACGCCGGGCCCCCTGATACCCGTGTTCCAGCCCGGCGCAAGAACCGCGCTGTACCCGCTGTACCGCATGCTGGTGGAGCGCGTGGTCAGCGTCAATACGGCGGCCGCCGGCGGCAATGCCGGCTTGATGGCCCTGGGCGGCGAGGGTCCGGACGCGACGCCGGCGGGCTAACGCCCATGGCTTCGGTAAGCCACCCCGCATTATGAAATCTCGCACCTTCGATGGGCCCCAAGCTGGCAAATGGGCCCGCCCCTCCCATCCTCCCCTCGCGGGGAGGCTATTGATCGGCTCGCTGTGCTCGAACCTTACACAGCGCGCTTGGCGATGTATTTCACGTTAACGTGCCGTGCCGCGATAGCGCGGTGCGGCGTAGGGATGGGCGTTGCGGAAGGCCTCGAACAGCTTCCAGCGCACCACCGGAATCCGCGACACGAGTTTCAGCGGCACCGAATAGACCTCGCAACTGTCCAGAGCCACCAGGCTGGGTTCCGACTCGGCCGCTGTCGCCTGTTCGCCGGCGCCCTTGGTCACCGCGGCAAACAGGCTGTCCGCACCCCAGAACTCGCCTTTGCCCAGCACCGGCGCCTTCTCGTCGTTGCCTTTGGCCAGCCGCCCCTTGCCGATCAGGTGCAATTGATGCGGGTCGCCGATGAAATGGCGGCCGGCATGCAGGCGGGTGATGGTGCAGTTCTTGGCCAGTGAAAACAGCGTGGTGTTGGTCACCGCATCGCTGAACAGGAAGGTGCGCCGCAGGCGCTCCTCGACCGTGCGCACCTTGAGCAGTTCGGCGCTGGAAAAGAAGCGCTCGACGAAGTTGCGGTAGAGGTCCGCCGGCAGGCGCAAGGCCTGGACGAAACCCACCGAACGATAGGTATCCTCGCTCTGCCGGTTGTGAATCGCGGCCGATTCGGCCAGCAGCGAACCGCTGAACAGGAAGTGGGCGCTGTTCGGGTCCTGGGTCAGGATCTCGACCTTGCCGGCCAGCAGCAGATAGATCTCCTGCGGCACCGTCCCCGCCGAGGTGATGATGGTTTCCGGATTGAAGGTGACGATGCGGTTGTTCAGCAGCATGTGCAGACGCTCGACCGGCACCGTCGGAAAATAGCTCTTGAGAAATTCGCTGGCGTCGCGCAGCAGGAAGTTCTGCTCCCCCGGAATCATCACGTCCAGGGTGCCGAACGGCGCACCCGAGCCGATGCGTCGCTCCTCCTGCGTCAGATCGCGCGAGGTATGCGCGAGCAACAGCCGGGGCGTGGCGTCGGTGGCGAAGTCCTCGGCGCAGCCGTGGATCATGCCGCCGCCGATGTCGATCTTCTTCAGGTCCGCGGCTTCCAGATAGGAGGCCTTGACCGCCTGCGCGAGCTCCTGGCTCAGGCCCGGCGCGCTGGCGTCGGCGCTGACCATCGAGTCGATGACGCGGAACGAGGCGATGTCGGCGAGGTGGGCATAGGTGCGGTAGCCGCCTTCCCAAAGCACGCGGAAATTGAATATCGTGGTCTCCACCGGGTGCGGCGAAATGGTCGGCCGCACCTCCAGACCCATGATGTCGTTCCACTCTCCCTCCACCAGATCGCAGATGTCGAAGTATCTGGCGAATTCGCTTTCCGGTATCGACAGCAGCGCGCAGAACTTCCGCGTCACCGACGCCCGCACCAGCGGCGTGGCGAAATACTGCAGCGGCCGGTCGCACTGGAGCAGCGTCGTCAGCCCGGCGAAATGATCGTCGTGGCAATGCGTGTGGAAAATCCCCGCCACTTCCTTCTTGCCGATGCCCAGCGCGTCGAGGCTGTAGTGGATGTTGGGGCCGGCATCGATCAGGTACACGCGGCCCTGGTGGATCAGCACGCTGCCCATGGCCGGGCGATTGAAGTCCCAGCCGTCGCCGTCGCCGGCATGCACCACGGCGAAATAGTGGCGGTCGATCGCGACATGGCTCAGCGGATAGGGGCAGGGGTAGATCTGATGCGGTTCGAGGTTGAGATCCACCTCGACAAAGTCGTCGCCATGGCGTATGTCGAAGACATTATGGGCGAGGCGCTTGATGCTGACGCCGTTGCCGATATCGATGCTCGCGGCGGTCAAGGGATGGCATTCGACGAAGGCCTCGGGACGCGCGATCTGGCCAAAGGCGAACTTGAGCTTGACGCGCATCAGTTCGTCGGCCGCGGCCTCCTCGACACCGGCCTTCATCATTTCCTCGGCGGAGATCAGGCCGTAGTTGCCGCGATGGATGTAGCGCAGCTGGGCCGCCAGTTGCTCGGGCGTACCGATCAGCTTCGGCTTCAAGCCGGTATTGTTGGGATGGTTGGGGATCAGCATGCCCTGCCGGTAGAGCATTTGCAGGATGGGAAACTCGGCCAGGTTGCACAGGTGCCCGTTCTGGATCATTGAGTCCGACAGCAGGATCGCATTGGGGCCGTTCTCGAAGGCGACGCCGTTGCGTTCGGTGGTCTGGATGATGCCGCGCCGCAGCAGATGCTTAACGCTGTCGGCCGGTGCGCCGCAGAGCAGATAGATACCGGCTGCAGGTATCTCGACGAAGCAGATTCCGTTGGCAACCACAAGTTTGCGTATCGACATGGCCAATAATCCTTTGCTGCTTGTTCGAGAAAGCGGTCTATCGGGTGGACATTGCTTCGAGCGCCATCCCGACTGCTCGCGAAAATTCCAGGCGACAAATCGCAGCAATCGATATATCAGGTTTCAATTGTATGACGCGAACAACAATGTCGCCAGAGTTCGCGTGTCCGCGACGTGAAAATCAGCGGCGCCGGGCGATTTATGGCGGATTCCGCTACGTGCAGATGCTGCAAATGACGATACACGGCAAAATCCCACCGGGGGACGCCTGCCCGCGAAGCGGAATCCCAGGCGGGCAAAGCACCGTCCGCGGCTGTGCGCCGCAGACAAATCCCACCGGGGGATACCGTCCGCGGCTGTGCGCCGCAGACATAAAAAACGGAGCCCGCAGGCTCCGTTCTTGATTCGGGTGGGGTGGCTGATGGGACTCGAACCCACGACAACTGGAATCACAATCCAGGACTCTACCAACTGAGCTACAGCCACCACCGAAACTGCCTGCCGCCCGGAACCAGGTCCCGGTTGGGCAGGGGGCGAATTATGGGAGAAGGGCGGAAAAGAATCAAGCCTTGACGCGACCGAAAGTTGGCGCTGACGGCACGGCGATAGCTCGACGCCGACGGGGCAATCGATCCCGCAGGACCACCCGCGCCGATCCGCGCCGCGCATGACGGCGGCTGCCGCAGGAACCCGCCGGTTTTTTGCGGCCTGAATCCGCCATCCCGAGCTTGTCAGCGACCTTCATCTCGCGTACCATACTTGCAGAACCTTGTTCCACTCTGCAGCACACCAATCCCTCAGGCACACAGCAAAGGACCGAATACCGATGGATCTCAATTTCACTGCCGAGGAGCAGTCGTTCAGGGCGGAGGTACGCAGTTTCCTGCGCGCCAAACTGCCCGCCGAAATCAGCCGCAAGGTGCTCGACGGCAAGCGTCTGGCGAAGGACGACTTCGTGCGCTGGCAGAAGTTGCTCCACGCGCAGGGCTGGGGGGCGCCGGGCTGGCCGGCGGCCTTCGCCGGCACCGGCTGGAACGCCGTGCAGCAGCACATCTTCGACGAGGAATGCGCCGATGCCGGCGCGCCGATGCAACTGCCCTTCGGCCTCAAGATGGTGGCACCGGTGATCATGGCCTTCGGCAATCCGGCGCAGCAAGCCAGGTTTCTGCCGCGCATCATCGACGGCACGGATTGGTGGTGCCAGGGCTATTCCGAACCCGGTTCGGGCTCCGATCTGGCTTCGCTGAAAATGCGCGCGCAGTTGGTAAAAAGCGCGGACGGCGACCATTACGTGGTGAATGGCCAGAAGACCTGGACCACGCTCGGCCAGCACGCCGACTGGATTTTCTGTCTGGTCCGCACCTCGACCGAAGGGCGCCAGCAGGAGGGCATTACCTTCCTGCTGATCGACTTGAGGACGCCCGGCAGGACGGTGCGCCCGATCATCATGCTGGACGGCGAACACGAGATCAACGAAGTCTGGTTCGAGGAGGTCAGGGTGCCGGCCGAGAACCTGATCGGCGCGGAAAACAAGGGCTGGACCTATGCCAAGTTCCTGCTCGGCCATGAACGCACGGGGATTGCCGGCGTCGGCCGCTCCAAGCGCGAACTGAAAAAGCTGAAGGAGATCGCGCGCAAGGAAACTTCGGCTGGCCGCCCGCTGATCGAGGACCAGCGCTTCCGCGACCGCATCGCCCAGGTCGAACTCGAACTCATGGCGCTGGAAATCACCAACCTGCGCGTGATTTCCGCCGAAGGCGAGAAGAAGCGCGCGCCGGGACCGGAGGCCTCGATCCTCAAGGTCAAGGGCTCCGAAATCCAGCAGATGCTGAGCGAACTCAAGATGCAGGCGCTGGGCCACTATGCCCTGCCCTATCTCGACGAGGGACTGAACGCCGAGTGGAACGGCGACGCGGCAATGCCCGCCTATGCCGACCACGCACCACCGCTGTCGGGACAGTATTTCAATGTGCGCAAGACCACGATCTACGGCGGCTCCAACGAAATTCAGAAGAACATCATCTCGCAGATGATCCTGGGACTCTAAGCATGGACTTCAACTACACCGAAGAACAACTCGCCCTGCAAGACACCCTGCGCCGCTTTTACGCCCGCGACTACACTTTCGAGCACCGTCGCGCGCTGACCAAATCCGCCGACGGTTTCGATCGTGCGGCTTGGAAAACTTTCGCCGATTTCGGCATCCTCGCCCTGCCCTTCCACGAGGATTTCGGCGGACTGAATGGCAATGCCGTCGACACCATGCTTGTGATGGAAATGCTCGGTCGCGGCCTGGCGCTGGAACCCTATGTATCGACCGTGATCCTGTGCGGCGGCCTGCTCCGCGACGCCGGCAGCGCCGCACAGCAGGAAGCACTGCTGCCGGCGATTGCCGGCGGCGAGCTGATGCTGGCGCTGGCGCACTTTGAGGCCGGCGGCCGCTACGCGCTCGACCAGGTTGTCACCACTGCCACGACAAAGGACGGCGGCTGGCAGCTCGACGGCGCCAAGGCCGTGGTACTCGGTGCCCCATCGGCCGACAAGCTGATCGTCTCGGCGCGGAATGGCAAGGGACTATCGCTGTTCCTGGTCGACGCCAAGGCGCCCGGCGTCAGCTTGCGCAGCTATCCGACGCAGGACGGCGCCCGCGCCGCCGACGTGAAACTTTCCGGTGTTCAGGTCGGCGCCGAAGCGCTGATCGGCACGGCCGGCGCTGCGCTGCCGGTCATCGAGCGCGCCGTCGACTATGCCAACGCGGCGCTTTGCGCCGAAGCGGTTGGCGTCATGTCGGCGCTGAATGAAGTCACCCTCGA